>JBFEYZ010000001.1:0-36400 GCA_041561855.1 Sulfurimonas sp.
GCACTTCCAAAGGGACGTATAGCGCAAGAGACTCTGGAGATTTTTGAGACGATCTTCGGAGAGGGGTTTGCTTTTGACGACAGAAAGCTTATTTTGGAGACGCCGAAGTTCCGCTTTTTGCTTGTAAGAAATCAGGATGTTGCAACATATGTGTTTCATCAGGCGGCGGACATCGGTGTAGTAGGGCTTGATACACTCGAAGAACAGGGCTTGGATGTTATCCGCCTTCTAGATCTTAGACGCGGCATATGTAAGGTCTCTATCGGGATGAAAAAGGGTGAGAAGTTTGATCTGAACAAACCTGAGATAAAAGTAGCTTCAAAGATGGTCAATATTACAAAACGCTACTTTGAAGAGCGTGCAGTCTCGGTCGATATCATAAAACTCTACGGCTCTATAGAGCTGGCACCGCTTATCGGTCTTGCAGATATGATAGTAGATGTTGTTGAGACAGGTACTACAATGAAGCAAAACGGCTTGGAAGTGGTAGAAGATATTATGACTTCCTCGACCTATTTGATAGCAAATAAAAACAGCTACGTTGCAAAAAAAGATGAAGTTTTAGATATATATAAAAAGATAAACAGCGTAGTGCAAGCGGAGCAAAAAGCCTGATATGACAAATCTTGATCTCTATGCAAAAGCCGAACATCTCCTAGGAATAGAAGAGGCTACCGAAGCCCTCTACGATCTTTATCGCTCGGAACTTGACGAGTATAAGATAAAAACGCTTCTGGACATAGGATGCGGACGCGGCGGATTTATGGAGCGCATGATCAGTGACGGCGTTGTCTGCAAGGGGATCGATCTTAGCTCTGTGATGGTAGATGAGTGCATAGCAAAAGGTCTGGATGCAGAGTGCATCGACATAGCAGATGAGGGCAGAAAATATGACGCCGTAGTAGCTATATTTGATGTTCTTAATTTTTTAGACCATGATGAACTGCTGAAATTTCTGGATGCAGTCGCTGCAAGGCTTAACGATGAAGGGGTGTTTATAGCAGATATTAATACTCTTTACGGCTTTAGCGATGTGGCAGAAGGCACTATGAGCAACGAAAACGATAAAGAGTTTTTAGTGGTAGATGCCGTCTTTCGTGATGAGAAGTTATACACGAAATTCACTCTTTTTGAAAAAAATGAGAACACGACATATACAAAGTATCAAGATACGATAGTCCAGTATTTCCATAAAACAAGAGTTTTTGAGAAACTGCCTTCTTTAAAGCTTGTAGAGAAACAGACGTTTTCACTCTATGATACGAAAGACAAAACGCTTCTTATTTTTAAAAAGAGATAGGCTTAGAGAGCTTATATCCCACTCCTTGAAGCGTAGATATAAAATCTATCCCTACTTTCTTACGAAGTCTGAAGATCATATTTTTTATAGCCACATCGCTCATAATTCTGCTCTCCCATATATCTCTTTGAACTCTCTCGCTGTTGATTGGTTTTGGGTTTTCTTTGATCAGCAATTCTATAAAGAGAGCCTCTTTTTTCGTAAGATCGATTACTCTATCGCCTAGCAGAAGTTCTTTTGTAAGGAAGTTGTATATAAGATTTTCACGAAGTGCTACATTCTCAAGTTGCGGCAGTTTGGAGGAGATTTTTTTCAAAAGAAGAATAAGGTCGTCATATCTTATCGGTTTTAGTTCGTAAGATATCAGGTTTAGAGGAATTGCTTTTAGGAGATACTCTTCATCTTTATATGCGCTGAGTACCGCAATTATGCACTTATTATCGCTCTTTCTAACCTCTTGTATGAACTCCAAACCGTTTTTATTCTCAATTTTTATGTCGGCTATAATCACATCTATGCGGTTCTCTTTATATGTCAAGAGCGCTTCTTTTATAGTTTTGCAGTTGAACACTTTTTTAAAGTATAGATTTAAAAGTTTTGCTGTGTTAAATGCAAACTCCTCATTATCCTCTAAAAAGAGTAGTTGCAGCTCTTTTAATCCATCCATGTTAGAAACTCTATTGTAAAAATAGCGCCGTCTTTTCCATTTGAGGCGGTGATGACACCGCTATTTTTTTCAATGAGAACTTTTGCAAGGTACAGACCTATGCCTGAGCTGTTTTTTGTGCTGATGGTAGGCAGAAATATCTCCTCGAAAGATTGGTCCTGTATGCCTCCGCCGTTATCTATTATGGTTATCTTTTTGTTCTCTATCTCTATGCGTATTTCAGGATTAAAAGTGTTTCTTAGTTTAAATATCTCTCTTGAGTTGTTTAAAATCGCAAAAACAACTTGTGAAAACTCATTGACGTTTCCGTATATAGGCTCTTTTTCATGGGAGATTATATATATCTTTATATCCTCAAAATAGAATGTTCCTTCTATGATCGTCAAGATGTCAATAACCGCATCTGTGATAAAGAACTCTTTGTTGTCGGTAGAGGGTTGGTAGAATTTTTTGAATGTTTCTATCGTTTCGGCCATAAACATAATAATATCTTCGGAGCGTTTTATTGATTTTAGGTAATCACTCTTGCTTACACTCGAATCTGCCTCAAACTTTGCTTTATTTAGATTATTGATGGAGCCAAGAGAAGCAAGCGGCTGCTTCCACTGATGGGCAATGTGCATTAAAAGTTCGCCTAAAGCAGCCTGTTTTGACTGCTGGAAGATCATCTGCTCTTTTATTTTGTTTTTTTGAACCTCTTCTTGAACTCTTGCTTCAAGATCTTTTTCATAGGCTCTTAGTTTTAAGTGTGTGCTGACACGCGAGAGCAGCTCATCAGGGTTAAAGGGCTTCGTTATATAATCGACTCCTCCGGCCTCAAAAGCCATCTGGATATCTGATGGCTTGTTTTTTGCACTTAAGAATATTACAGGAATATGAACAGTGTTGGAGTTTTTTTTCAGAAGTCTGCAGACCTCAAATCCGTCCATCTCCGGCATCATGATATCTAGAAGAATCAGATCGATGCTTTTTTCATGTGTCGCTATATCGATTGCACTCTGTCCGTTTATCGCAGGTATAAGATCATAATCCCCAAGCAGCTCCATTAAAACGTCAATGTTCTCTTTTACGTCATCCACTATCAGTATGGTCTGTTTATTCTCCATTTAATAACTCCTTTGCTTCGCTGAACTTATATTTTTGTATCAATCTTTTTACCTTCTCAAATGTATCTTTATCTTTTTCGTGCAATTTATACATCTGTATCTCTTGAATAATCGGTTCACACTTTTTCGGGCGTCTTGATGCCACTGCACTCTTTAATTTTAAAAATAGAGCCTCTTTTTGCTCTTTGTCAATTGTAAGAGTCCCTTTTGCAGTGTCAAAAGAACTCTCTTCTTTAATGATGCTTTGTCTCTCTATTTTTGAAGGAGGTCTTGCCTGTTCTAGTTCGATTTCAAAAATAAAGCTGCTTCCCTCGCCAAATGTGCTCTCGACCCAGATCTTGCCATTCATCAGTTCTACAAGCTCTCTGCAGATCGCTAGTCCCAGACCCGTACCTCCATATTTTCTTGTGGTACTCTCGTCTGCCTGCGTGAAAGAGTCAAACAGGTTCTCGATCTGGCTTTGCGATAGACCGATTCCGGTGTCGCTGACTTTAAATCTAAACCTGTTTTCAGAGATCCTATCTACAAAAATCTTTACATAGCCGTTATGCGTAAACTTGAGCGCATTTGATGTAAGATTTGAGAGTACCTGCATAATCCTGAGACTGTCTCCGTAAACGTGCATCTCATCAGATTTATTGTATATTATCTCAAATGTAAGACCCTTCTGGGCAGCTTTTATTTTCGTTATATTGTTGATGCTGTCGAGGGTTTCGATAAGATTGAAATCACTCTTGTTTATTTTCATCTTTTTTGCTTCTATCTTTGAGAGGTCCAGAATGTCATTTAAAAGAGAGAGCAGGTCGTTTGATGCATTTTCTATGATTTGTACGTATTGAAGAAGAGGCTGCGTAGTTATGTTTTTCTTAATAAGATAAGCCATGCTTACGATGGAGTTCATAGGTGTTCTTATCTCATGCGACATATTTGCCAAAAAGTTGGACTTGATTTTTGATGCCTCTTCCGCTTTCGTTCTTGCGTTGTCTAACTCTCTGTTTAAGAGAGAGAGTTTTCTGATCCAGTATGTCACGCCAAGAGCTATAAGTCCGACAACTGCTAAAATCTTCCATATAAGAGAGTAGTTGACGCCGCTTTCATAATTAATGGCTATCCATTTATTAAGTATCTTTTGCTTTTCATCATCACTTACCGAATAGATCGCTTTTTCAAAAACTGCCAGCATTGTAGGGTCGTCATTTCTTACGCCTATGCCAAGCTCCCACATATCATCAAATTTACCTGCAATTTTTAGCTCTCCTGTGAACTCTTTTTGAAAGAAGTATCCGACACTTGCCAATGTTCCGATGTAACCGAACAGTTCTCCGTTTCTTACTTTCTCAAGCCCGTCCCTCGCACTTTTAACATCGACAATATCAAGCGAGGGGTATTTTCTTTTTAATATCTCATTATAGGAGTATCCCTCTGGAATACCAATCTTTTTATCTCCTATGCTTTCAAAATCTGCTATAAAGGCTACGTTTGGTTTGGTGGCAAGTACTACTGGTATTCTTAAGTAGGGAGATGTGAAGTCAAGATACTCTTTCCTCTCTTTTGTCTCCATTGCAAGAGGCAGGATATCGCATTTTCTCGCCTTTGCAAATTCAAGAGACTGCATCCAATTATCTGTTTTGATAACTTTAATTGGAATAGAGAGGTTTTTTTGAAACAGCTCAAAGTAATCAGCGCTCAATCCTACGTGTTTTTCGTCTTGAAAACTCTCAAATGGCATCCAGTGAGGGTCTATGCAGGCGGTTATGACCTTTTTGTTCTCCAGATAAATCTTTTCGCGTTCGCTTAGAGTGGGTATCGCTTCGCTTAAGATGTTTTCGTTTTCATATATTATGTCATCACCATGTATTATATTGTCGAAAACATAACTTGAGAGGAGTTTTGAGAGTTCAAAGCCGTCTTTAACAAGACCTAAGTTTACGTACATCTGTGCGTTTAACTGTATGAGCTCGGGTACGGTAGCTCCTATTTTAAATATATTTGTTTTAAAAAGCTTCTCTGTAACGCTCGCTTCATAAAGAAGAGATTCTTTGGATTTTGCTTTTGAATATTTGTCGTAAATAAGCTCAATTATCTCTTGTTTATTCTTAAATGCATACTCCCAGCCTCTATTTGTGGCTTTTGCAAACTTCTCTACCATCTCTGGGTTGCTGCGAGCCATCTCTTCTGAAGTAAATAGTTCAAGATCGTATGAGTAGATACCGGAATCTGCCGGATTTAAAATATTATATTTGATACCGTCTTTATTTAGAAAGTAGGGCTGATTTGAGATAAAGATCGACATTGCATCGACTTCACCGCTTTTAAACTTCTCTATACTGAAGTCATGACTTACAAGAGTATACTCGCCGCTTTTTAAGCCTCCCTCTTTTAAAAGCACTCCTATGCTTGTATGGTCTATTTCATATGGCAGAGCCATTATTTTTTTGCCTCTGAGCTGCTCAACTGTCGTTATATCTGGTTTTACCGCAAAGGAGAGAGCATTTTGTTTAAAATATGAGGCAATAAGAACGACGGGCTTGTTTTGTAGCCTGTCTAAAATCAGTGAAGATGAGGAGACGCCGAATGTGGCTCTTTTTTCTATAACTTCATCGCTGATGTCTATACCGTCTACATACTCTCTAAGCTCAACATCAAGCCCTATGTCTCTGTAATACCCTTTTTTTATTGCAGCATAAAATCCTGCAAATTCAAATTGGTGTTTCCACTCAAGTTGTACGGAGACTTTTTGCGTAGAAGCCATTATGATGGTCGAAAAAAGTAATAAAATCAACAGTTTTAGCAAAATAGATCCTTTGATGATAATATTTTATCCTATAAAAGTCTCAAAATAATCTCAAAATATAATTAAGGCATTTTTGTGACAAAATGGTGATATAATTTTTTATGGAAAAAATAAAAAAGACTATTTTGGTAGTAGATGATACAGAGACAAATATAGATATTTTGCTTGAATTACTCTCAGATAAGTATGATGTGGTTGTTGCTATTAACGGCAGGAGTGCTTTTGATGCTCTGGAAGACAACGAAGTTGATTTGATACTTCTGGATATTATGATGCCTGAAATAGACGGTTATGATGTTTGCCTCAGATTAAAAACGGGCGAGGATAGTAAAAATATTCCTGTAATATTCATTACCGCAAAAGATGATGAAGAGAGTATCGAAAAAGCCTATGCGGCAGGCGGAGATGATTATGTGTCCAAGCCTTTTAAGCCCCTTGAACTGTTGGCTAGAATAAAAATTCAGTTAAAATTAAAAGAGCTGATAAACCATCTTAATTATATATCTTCATATGATGAGATGACCGGGATATATAACAGAAGAAAGTTTTTTGAACTCGGAGAAAAGAAGTTTGAGCAGAGTGAAGATGAACTATACGCCGTGATGATAGATATCGACAAGTTTAAGAATATAAACGACAGTTACGGACATCCCACTGGAGACAAGGTTATAAAGCTTGTTGCCAAAACAGTATCGGAGCACCTCACGCCGGATGCTGTTTTTGGCAGACTTGGAGGCGAAGAGTTTGCAATATTGTGCAGCTGCCCGTTCCCAAAAAGCATCTCAGAGAATATTGAGAGCATAAGAGCTGCTGTGGAAGAGCTAGAAATTCTTTCAGATGCAGGTGAGAGTATAAAACTTACGATCAGCGAGGGCGTTGCTAAAAGAAACAGTTCTATAAAAAGTCTTGATGAACTTCTTAGAATAGCTGATATAGCGTTATATGAGGCAAAAGGTTTGGGAAGAAACAGGGTAATTTTTAGATAACTTGATCTGAGTCTTATTTTTATAAATATAAAAATGATACTATACTATGATTAAAGAGGGAGTTTAGTGGGAATGAGAAGAGATTTTAACGCGAATGATATTCAAGTTAGAGAAGCTCTGATGAAAATGGCTTCTGTTCATCTCTTTTTTTCTTCCGCCGCTCTTTTTATATGTATACTTATTATAGTGATCGCTCTGTGGGAGATTAACTCTCATGCCTTTTTACTCTCTTGGCTCTTCAGTGTTACTCTTATCTTAATAGCCAGAGATATTCAAGCTTATATATTCTTAACAAGATCGCCTAATATCAAGTTGGAAGTTTACGAGAAAAGATTTAAGTTCTGCACTATTACTACTGCATTTATCGTGAGTGGAGGGCTTAGCTTTTTGCTCCTAAACAGCGAGCCTTTTTATCAGACCTTTTTGACTATGATCGCTGCCGGCCTCTCCGCAGGAGCGGTAATGACCCTCTCGACATATAAAAATATAATAATGTACTATCTTATAATCCTCCTGCTTCCTATTATCTTTGTGGTTTATATGCAGGGCACTTATATCCACTCTTTAATGGCGCTTCTAATAACTCTTTTTTTAATAATGCTTATAATCTTCTCTAAAAAATATAACAGCAGTATAGTGCATGTAATCACTTCGCGTCTGCTTTACGAAGAGGCAAAGAGAGAGGTGAAATTTTCAAACGATCGTTTTGGAAAGCTTTTTGAACAGGCGCCTATTGCTATGTGCACTTATGACAGAGATCTTATAGTAACAGAGGCAAATGAGGCTTTTTTAAAACTATCATCTATGAGTTTGAAAGAAATCGTCGGACTGGACATTAAAAAACTTCCGGATCAATCTCCTAGAAAATCTTTAGAGGCGGTTTTTAAAAAAGAGAAGGGAAGCTATGAAGGAGCTTATCATACACTGTTTTCCGATAAGGATATATGTGTTAGCATAATGACCATACCGATGAGTGATATAGAGGATAATGTAGTCGGCGGCTTGGCGATAATATCCGACATAACGCAAAAGGTCGAAGCTGAAAAAGCTATAAGACATCATGCTTTTTATGACCATCTCACAGACCTTGCAAACCGTTTCTCTTTTCATGATCGTTTAAAACAGCAGTTATTCAGACTTCAAAGACATAAGAGGATGGGTGCTTTAATATTTATAGATATAGACTACTTTAAAGATATAAACGACTCTCTGGGGCATGATGCCGGTGATGAGGTGTTAAAGAGTTTCTCTCAAAGAATATCGTCCATGATAAGAAAAGAAGATACGGTCGCAAGACTCGGCGGTGATGAGTTTGTTGTTTTGCTCTCCGATCTGAGCGATAGTGAGTCAGAGGCGCTGGAGATGACACGAAACGTAGCGCAAAAGATACATAGCGTTATGGAAAAAGGTATGTATATAGGTGATATGGTTATAAACGTGACTCTAAGCTTGGGAGTCGCAATTATAGGCAAAGAGGGCGAAACTATAGATGAGTCTCTAAAGCATGCGGATATAGCTATGTATCAAGCCAAAGAGGCAGGAAGAAACTGTACCCGCTTTTATAGTCGTATCAACGGCAGAAGAACTAGAGAGGTTTGATAACAATCTCTGTTATCTCTGAGCTTGCACCGAGCCTCATTGGCGGTCCCCAGAAGCCGGTTCCTTTGTTTACGTATATCTGCAGAGATTGATTGTGTCGATGCAGTCCGCTTACATAAGGTTGTTGGAGTTGGACCAAAAACTTAAAAGGGTAGAGCTGTCCGCCGTGAGTATGCCCGCTTAGCATCAGATCAACTCCGCTCTCAACTTCGTAAATGAATCTCGGCTGATGTGCCAAAAGAAGCGTTGGAGCCTCTCTGGTGTTTTTTAGAGCTTTTTGCAGGTTAGGTATATATTTTTTGGCTCTGTATCCAAAGATGTCGTAAACACCCGCAAGATTAAATCCTCTTCCATCTTCTCCTATGTAAACATTCTCATTTTCCAAAACTTGTATGCCAAGAGATTTTACGGCAGATATTATTTTTTCTATATTATGAAAATATTCATGATTTCCGACTATAAAGTATGTTCCGTATTGTGAGTTTAGCTTTGCAAGTTCGTCAAGCGCCTCTTTTGCGCTCAAGACGTCTACGTCTATAAGATCGCCGGTGATGACCACAATATCTGGAGTAAGAGCATTTGCTTTTTGAACAATATCTTCTATAAAACCTTTATCGATTAAGCCTCCTATATGCAGATCGCTTAACTGAACGATCTTGTATGACTCTTTTAGCTCTTTGATCTCTATTTCTACTTTTTGAATCTCTACATATTTTGCATTATGAATAGATTTAAGCGTAAGTATAGCTGCTGCAGCAACAGATGAGACGTCGAGCGTTTTTTTTAAAAATCTTCTTCTTGACTCTGAGATTGGTGTGAGGAAAAGAAGCACTCTTGAAATGTCGTAAACGACTGCACTCAAAAAGAGCAGAAACAGTATGCCGATAGGAACGGAAAAGAGAAAATAGAGCCAGCCTGGAGTATTTATATAGTATCTTGCTAGCATATAACACAAGATACCGACTAGGTTTATGATAAGAAATATACGCAGATAGAATTTGCTTTTATCGCTTATATCGAGCTTGGCGACAAGTCTTTTTGATATATACATGTTAAGCAGGATAAAAACACCTATAAAGGCAGTGAAAAAGAGTATGTAGTTCATCTCAGAAGTATATCGAAATTGAAAAAATGTTATTATTCTTTTTATGAAAAAATGTAAAATTTGTGACGGTGCAACAACCTCTATAACAGATACTAAAACCCAAAAAACATATCATAAATGTCCGAAATGCAGCTATATTTTTTTGGATGAAACTTTTTACGTGGATGAAGAGCGAGAAAAGAGGCATTACGATAAACATCACAACAGTTTTGAATCTCTTGGTTACGTAAAGATGTTTGAAGAACTCATAGAGGAGTTTGTGTCTCCATACATGCAAGAGATAAAAACAGCGCTTGATTTTGGATGCGGAGAGGGTGAGGTTCTGCCGATTTTATTGGAGAATGGTGGCGTCGAATGTGACAGATATGACCTTTTTTACTTTCCCAAAAAGGTTTATGAGGGCAAAAAATATGATCTCATCCTCTCTACCGAGGTTTTTGAACATCTATCCTCCCCGCTTGAGATCCTAAAAAAACTGCTTTTGCACTTGAACAAAGATGGATATATTATTTTAATGAGCGCCTTTCATCCTGATAACGACGATGAGTTTTTTAAATGGTGGTACATAAGGGATGTAACGCATATAGGTTTTTTTAATATGAAAACTTTTGAGTATATTGCACAGACCCTCGGTCTTGCAATAATTAAACATAACTTTAAAAATATAATTCTTTTTCAAAACAGAGAAGTTTAAAAAGAAATAGAGGCTATACTCTGTCAAAAATATGTCAAGGATTAAAAATGAAAAACGTTATTATCTCTGCACTAGTGGTACTCTTTGCTGCTTCAGGTGTTAATGCAAGCCAGAAAAGCGGATGCGAACTTGCTCAGGTAGGCGCTGTTGAAGTCAGTTGGACCGGTTATAAAACTCCTAAAAAAGTAGGTGTGGGCGGGGTTTTTGATAGTGTAGTTTATACACCGGCTGCAAAGAGCGGAGAGAATTTCCGCTCAATTCTGGTAGGTTCATCTGTTGTTATCGACTCTTCAAGCGTAAACTCAAAAAATGAGGGACGCGACGAGAAGTTGGCTAAATTTTTCTTCGGCATGATGCAGGACAAAAACATTAACGCGAAGATAGTGGATATAAAAGCTGACAAAAGAGTAAAAGATGCACCGAGAACAGGCGTTGTAAGTGTAGAGATAGAGATGAACGGCGTTAAAAAAACAGTTCCTATGACATATAGTTTCAGTGATAATATCTTTGAGGCAAAAGGTACGATCGATATTTTAGACTTCAGTGCAGCCAATGCTCTTTCATCTATCAACAAGGCGTGTTTTGACCTTCATGAGGGAAAAACATGGAGCGAAGCAGGGATAGCATTTAAAACTAAGATAGAAGCTATTCTTTGCAATGTTAAACCGCTAAAATAGTAAAGTCGGCATTGCGGAAGGTGCCCCAAATCTGGCAAAGCTAGATTTGACCCATCCGTTGCAGAATCATTCGCTTCGTATAGTTATTAAATACGTGCAGCGAAATTGATTGCACTCTTGATTGCATTTATGTAGCTAAGAGTGTTTGCTTTGCCTTTGTAGGCTATATCAAAAGCGGTTCCGTGATCTACGGATGTCCTGATAATAGGCAGGTTGAGTGAGACGTTGATGCTCTCGTCAAAATAGAGCGCTTTTAGAGGTGCCAACCCTTGGTCATGATACATTGCCGCAAAATATCTATACTTCTCTCTAAAATGCGGTGTAAATGCGGTATCGGGCACAACAGGGCCTATGAACTGTTCAAAGCCTATCTTTTTGTTAGCACTCTTTATCGCTTTTGTAATTCTTAGTTCTTCGTCTCCAAGTACACCGTTGTCACCTGCATGTGGGTTAAGTCCAAGAACTGCTATGCTCTCTTTTGGTATCGATGCATGAAGATCTAAAAAGAACTGTTTTAATTTTTTATACTGAACTGCAGAAGCGACGTCTTTTAAAGGAATATGCTCGGTAAAGAGAGCTACAAACATCTTCTCGCATCCAAGCATCATAATGGCATCTTTTTTGAAGTAATCCCGAAGCATATCGGTATGTCCTTTGTAGTTCAATCCAGAGAGCATCCAGGCCTCTTTATGAATAGGCATAGTCACTACCGCGTCTGCTTTTTTTCCCTCACAAAGTTTGACGGCGCTTAAAAATGAGTCGTAGGAGTATCTTCCAGCATTTTTATCTACGCAACCCTCTTTTATATTGAAGTTCCCATCAACCTCGTGCAGTATAAAATCGGATGGAACATCAACATCCAAAAGTTGGCAGGCCTGGTCTAGCATATATGAGTTTATGCAGTAGATAGGAGTACAAATTGAGGAGATATCTTTGTGGGCTCTGAGAGCTATCTCTATGCCGACACCGTTTAGATCGCCTATACTGACTGCAATACGGGGTTTGTTCATCTTGAGGTTAGTCGTTTCATCTCTTTTACCGCGTCAGCAAGGCCGCTAAATACGCTTCTTGCAACAATGCTCTGACCTATGTTTAGTTCAGTAATCTCTGCGATCTTCATCATCTCATGCACATTATGATAGTTTAGTCCGTGCCCGGCTGCAACTTCCAGACCTATTTTTTTGGCGTGTTTTGCAGCTGCAGTGATGTCTGCAATGGATTTTTCAAGCTTGATAGCAAGAATATTTCTAGGAAGCTCAAGCTCTTTTACTGAGTGGTTTGAATATGAGAGCGATGAGTTTAGCATAGCAAAGATATTTGCAAATGTTCCGGTATGAAGCTCTACCATCTCGGCACCGAGTTTTTTTGACATCTCAACCGCTTCTATTGTAGGGTCTATAAAGAGCGAAACAGGAATAAGGTAGTCGTGTAAAAGTTCTGTCGCATAGGCTATCTCATCTTCATAGCCAAACACGTCAAGCCCGCCCTCTGTAGTGACTTCTTCTCTCTTTTCAGGTACCAAAGTCGCACGATGCGGTTTTAAATCCGTTACAATGTTTAAAATATCTCTGTTGATGGAGCACTCCAGATTGACTGGGAGCGCCGAGTGCCTCATAATATTGTAGGCATCGATATCTTGTATATGACGTCTGTCTTCTCTTAGGTGTATCGTTATCTGATCAGCACCATTGGCACAGGCGACGTGAAGTGCATTTAAGATGTCGGGATCATTGACGCGTCTAGCTTCTCTTAAAACTGCCACATGGTCAATATTTACGCCAAGTTTCATCTGGCAGACTACTTGCTTCTATGTAGAGGATGCTGATAGTCATTTCTCTCACATGCGCTGAAAGTAGTTATAGTAGAAAGTGTTAATACAGCCATTAAAACAAATCTTTTCATCTTAATTCCTTTAAAAACTTTTTTGGATTATATCATTGATTCTGTTAATATCATCTGTGTTTGCAAAGCAGCTTTTATCTCCGCAAACCATAAAGTTTTCATTATCAGAGGCTTTTTTATGGATGAACGGATACTCCATATATGCCAGCTCAGCCGTGTTTGATTCCAAGTTTTTTTGGCTTGATTTTATGACTCTGTCACCCTTTAAATATCTCAGCATCTGGCGTAGCATATAAGGGTAGATTACTGGGCGTCTGCCAAGTTCGTAGGAGTTGTACTCCATAGTCTTGAATGCAAAGTGGCTGTATTTGTCATCTTCTAAAAGCGTTCCGAGTGAGAGCAGGACATCAATCATAATAGAAACAGGACTTGTGTATGTGTTGTCGGAGATCTCGGCTTTTGTCTCAAACTCTCCTACGCTGAATTTCCATGTTCCTCTATCGTAGAACTTTTCCAAGGCTAAATTTGCAAAATGCTGTGCACGGATAAGATGTAGTTCATCTTGTGTAGCTTCAAAGGCTTCTATGAGCGCTTGAGCCAAAAATGCATAATCCTCTAAAAATGCCTCTACCTTTGGGGTTTTATGGATTAGCGTAGTGTGGTATAGTTTTCCGTCTATAAACATCGTTTCAAGAAGCGCATCTAAGCTCTTTATAGCATTTTGAGTATATGACCTGTCAATTTTCCCTAGGTTGAACAGAGCCTTTATCATCATGCTCGACCATGAGGTCTGTACCTTTTTGTCAATAAACGGATACTCTCTTTCAGCTCTTAACCCTCTTAGCAGAAATTTTATATTTTCAAAATCTTTTGGTATATTCTCGCCGTTTAATCTGACAATGTTTTTGCCTTCAAAATTGCCATCTTCGCTGATGCTGAGCATATCTAAAATCTCATCGATATTGCTGTATCCTTTCTCAGAGAGGAGTTTATATACTTCATTATAGTCGTACGTAAAATATGTTCCCTCTTCACCTTCGCTGTCGGCATCGCTCGCACTGTAAAATAGAGCATCTTCGCTCATATGGTTATACCAAAAATCTGCACACTCTTTTGCAGTGTCCAAAAAGCTCTCGTCACTGTATGTCAAGTAGGCATTTGTGTATATTTCACAAAGCAGGGCATTATCGTAGAGCATCTTTTCAAAGTGAGGGACAAGCCACTTGTCATCAACGGAGTAACGGCAATATCCGCCGTCAACAAGGTCATACATGCCGCCTTTTTTCATATTTTGCAGGGTATTTATAACCATGGCTTTTGCCGCTTTGTCATCGTATAGCTTGTCTATTACAATAAGCGTTCCAAGCGTGCTGGCATGAGGAAATTTTGGAGCGACCGAGAAACCGCCGTAGAGCGGGTCGTAGTTGTTCTTTACCTGAAGCATAAAGTTTTTTACAAAATCCTCTTTTAAGACAGTAGCTTCTTTAGGGTGTTCCTTGTGGTTTAAAAAACTCTCTATCTCATCGGCATTTTTAAGCAGCTGCTCATCTCTTGAAGAGACTTTGTCAGCTATAAGCTTGGTAAGTTCAATAAAGCCCATTCCCTCGATGCTTCCCTCTCTGGACTCTGGCGGTATGTATGTTCCTGCAAAAAACGGTTTGTTTTCAGGTGTACAGAAGATTGAAGTCGGCCAGCCTCCTGCGCGGCGGTTTAGCATCATATACACCTCTTGGTAGTGCTTGTCGATGTCCGGGCGCTCTTCGCGGTCTACTTTTATGCAGATAAAGCTCTCGTTTAATATATCTGCACACTCCTTGTTCTCGAATACTTTCTCCTCCATAACGTGGCACCAGTGGCATGAACTGTAACCTATAGATATAAATATGGCTTTGTTCTCTTCTTTTGCCCTTAGAAACGCTTCATCGCACCACGGATACCAATCAACAGGATTGTCCTTATGCTGCTGAAGGTATGGTGAATCTTCTGATTTTAATCTGTTTGACATTTTTAGTTCTTTATAAATGATTTTTTGTAGAGTAGAGAAATGTTACTAATATTGCGCTTAAAAAAAATCTTAGACCTATTCAAACGCACTCGCCTTTAAAGTATTTTTTGAGCAAAAACGGAGGAAGAACAGTCGTCACTACTATTACAAATATGAGCATTGCATATATATCGTTTGGCAAAATTGCATTTACTCTCCCCATCTCCGCAAATATCAGACCAACTTCCCCCCTCGGTACCATTGATATTCCTATAAGTGCATTGTTTCTGATGCATTTTTGTATGATGAAAAATGCTCCGATAAATTTGCTAAAGAAGGCTATAAAGATAAATGAGAGCCCCATTACCCAAAAAGAGGTAGATGAAAAATCAATGATACTAAGATCCACTGAGAGCCCGACCATAACAAAAAATATAGGGGTGAATATTTGAATGATAGGCGTCATATTTGATTTCACCTCTTTTAGCAGAGGTTCGTTTGTGCTTAAAAATGCTCCAAAAGGCAGAAAAAATCTTCTAGAGAGCGCAATGCCTGCTGCAAATGAGCCGAGTATTGCAGGAGCACCTACCAGATGCGAAAGGTATGAGAAGAGAAGAATAAGCGAGATTATTATCGTTGGTATATACCCTGGCACCATATGGTTGCCGTGAAATTTATGAATAGCATAGGAGATGATCTTTGCAAAAGCGGGCGCAAGAAGTAAAAATGTAACAACCATCCCCGCAACTGAGAGCGTATGTTCAAAGTTTGTTTCATGAGAGACAGAGAAATCGTATATAAAAACAAGAAGTATGATCCCTATAACGTCATCAATAACTGCGGCACCGATCACTATCTGAGCAATATTGGTATCTTCCATATGTATATCTCTAAGCACTCTAAGAGTTATGCCTATACTCGTAGCTGTAAGTGTTCCGCCTACAAAAAGAGAGATGTCAAAAGCAAGCCCAAAGAGGTGGTGTGCCGTAAAAAAACCGAAGCTAAAAGGCAGGATAACGCCTAAAAGTGCAACTATAAGAGATTTTGACCCCGCATCTTTTAGGCGTGTAAAGTCGGTTTCTAAGCCGACTTCAAAAAGAAGCAGGATTATACCGATCTCTGCCAATATCTTCAGTACCTCGTTTGGCTCTACGACGCCAAGAACGGAGGCACCAAGCAGAATGCCGGCGGAGAGTTCGCCAAGAACGGATGGTATTCCCGCTCTTGCAAAAAGTTCGCCTAATATCCTTGCAGCTATCAATATAAGAAATAGTGTTAAAAAAAAGTTATGTACTTCCATACCAAATTGTACAACATTTATTTGTTAGGGTTTTAATGTAAGATGTTTTTTTACATTTTTTTATACTTTTAAAAGCACTCAAAAGCTCACAGTACCCTATGATTTAAGCTACTTGTTAAATTTTAGCATTATAATGATTAAGTATATTACATTATCTCAAGCGGTGTGAATGAAATTTAGTAAAAAAATAGTAGTAGGTATATTGTTGATTCAGATTGTAAGCTCTTTGGTCCACAGCTATTTGAGCCATTATCAATACTCTGCCGTATTAAAAACTACCATTGAGAAAAAAGAGCGCGACACCAACTATATAGCAGAGAATATTTTTAACGAGCTAAAAGAGAGATACAGCGGCTATGCAAAAGAGCTGCTAGCAGATCCTGAGATACTAAATGCCTTTGCAAATGCAGAGCGTCAGGAGTTATATAGGCTTTGCGAACCGATCTACAAAAATTTGAAGAAAAACGACAAGTATCTTTACATAATGAACTTTTACACACCAAACAACCATACATTTTTACGTCTGCACAAGCCTGAGCGCTTCAATGATGACCTTAGCGGTTTTCGCAAGATGCTGGTAAAGGCAAATGAGACAAAAGAGGCGCAGTACGGCGTAGAGGTCGGAAAGTACGGCATTTTCTTCAGAGCCATGCTTCCTGTGTTTAAAGACGGCGTACATATAGGCGCATTCGATTTTGGAGTGGATGTTAAATATCTTATATCAAAACTCTCTATTTTAAATATCAATACTCCTGTGCTTTTGGTAACAAAAAAATCTGTTGAGCCGATCTACAAGTATGATGATAATCCGGCTCACTATTTAGACGAATTTACAAATGGGTACTCTATAGTAAAGTTTGATGCTTCTCGTGATGATGGCGTCTCAATAGTTGATATTCTCGACAACAAGATCATAAAAAATAGTAATTACATCGTAAATGTAAACTCTATAGACTATCTGCTCTATCGCGGATATGATATGTATGACTATGAAAACTCCTCTATAGGCCATTTAATCTTTATGGAAAAGATGGATTACTATATGAATACTATAGTTTTCGTGAGGTGGGTATCGGTCTTAACTACAATACTTCTAATGGTGGTCATAATTATGCTGATGTATAAGCTAATAAGTGACTATGCCAAAGAGATTATGATTCAAAAGGACATTTTAGATTACAGGACTCATCACGACTTGCTGACTGGACTTGCAAATAGAGTTCTCTTTAACGACAGGCTTACTCAGGCAATAGAGATGGCAAAACGTCATAAGAACTCATTTGCGCTTCTTTATATAGATCTAGACAGATTCAAGCAGATAAACGACTCGTTGGGACATGTAATCGGCGATGAAATACTTAAGATTATCTCAAAAAGAGTTCGTGAAGTTATGCGTAAAGAAGATACGATCTCACGTTTGGGGGGAGACGAGTTCGCCGTACTTGCTCAAGACCTGATTAAAGGGGAAAACGCTTCGGCTCTTGCACAAAAAATAATATCCTCAATATCCGAAGTTATTCATATAGAGAACCACACTCTTTATATGACTTCAAGCATAGGAATAAGTATATATCCTCAAGACGGCACCGAACCGGACAATCTGCTGAAAAATGCTGATGCCGCAATGTTTAGAGCCAAGGATGAGGGAAGAAATAACTTTCAATACTACTCTGCAGATATGACACAGCTTGCATTTGAGAGGGTAGTTATGGAGGCTAGCATTAGAAAAGCGCTCTCCAATGATGAGTTTGTAGTCTATTTTCAGCCTCAAGTAGACGGTAAGACGGATAGGATTATCGGGATGGAGGCTCTTGTCAGATGGGAGCATCCTGAGGCCGGAGTTGTCTTTCCTGACAAATTCATTCCGCTTGCGCAGGAGACCGGGTTAATATTGGCGATCGATCAAAAAGTAATGAAAAGCGCCATGGTTAAAATGGCGAAATGGTACAAAATGGGGCTGGAGCCGGGAGTTTTGGCTCTTAATCTATCTATAAAACAGTTGAGCCAAGTTGATTGTATGGATAAGCTGCTCCAGCTTATGATGGAGAGCGGATGCAGACCTGAGTGGCTTGAGCTTGAAGTCACAGAGGGCGAGATTATGAAAAACCCTCAAAACGCTATAGATGTCCTAAAAAAGATAAGCCAAATAGGTGTCAAGCTTGCCGTCGATGATTTTGGAACAGGATACTCGTCTTTGTCATATCTTAAACGTCTGCCGATCGACAAACTAAAGATAGACAAATCATTTATAGACGGTCTTCCTTACGATGATGAAGACGTTAGCATAGCACGAGCGATCATAGCTCTTGCACAAAGTCTTAAGCTTGATGTAATCGCAGAAGGTGTCGAGACAAAAGAGCAGAGGGATTTTTTAATACAAAACGGATGCAGCAATATTCAAGGTTACTACTATTCAAAAGCAATTCCTGCGGCCCAAATGGAAGAGATGCTCAAAAATGGGATAAAAAATAGATAGATGCAAGGCATTTTTCTTTTATTTGTTATAATTTTGCCGCAATACAAAAATCGGATAAAAATATTATGAAAAAAATAGTTCTCTTTCTTCTCTCAACACTTTTTCTCTTCGCAGCGCAACCTAATTTTTTAATGCCTAAAGAAGCTTTTAAATCATCTGCAAAATTAAACGACAAGATGCAGATAGAAGCAACAATAGAGCTGGGCAAGGAGATATATGTCTATGAGGACTCTATCAAGTTAAATGTTAAAGAGGGCAGCGGCATCGGTATTAAGGATGTAATCTATCCAAAAAGCGTAGATCATCACGGAGATATGTCATATACGACATCGCCTACATTTACTATAAACTTAAGCAAAGAGAGCGGGGTAAGCGGTATTAAAGCCGTAGAGTTTGAGATCTCTTATCAGGGATGTTCGGAGCAGGGGCTTTGCTATGAGCCGTACACTGATTCTTTTACGCTTGAGGTAGATAGTTCAAAACTTCTCGATAGTCTTGGTCAAGCTGTTATCGGAGCTAATGAAAATAGCGAAGTAAATATTGAAGTTAACAAAGAGCTCTCGGAAAGCGACTCTATTGCCGACACTATTAAAGAGGGCAGCATTGCTCTTGTCCTTCTTACGTTTTTAGGTTTTGGACTTCTTCTGTCTCTTACGCCATGTACATTTCCTATGATTCCAATTATCTCAGGCATTATCATATCTCAAGGTGAGGGGATAACTACAAAAAGAGCGTTTATGCTCTCTCTTGTGTATGTGCTCGCAATGGCAGTTGCGTATACAATAGCCGGAATTTTAGCGGGCCTGTTCGGCTCAAATCTGCAAGCAGCTCTTCAAGCACCGTGGGCAATTTACTCATTCGCAGGTATCTTTGTCATACTTGCTATGAGTATGTTCGGCTTTTTTGAATTAAAACTTCCAGACTCTTTTGTTGCCAAGATCAGCTCAAACAATCAAACAAACCGCAGCGGCTATGCTGGTGTTGCAGTCATGGGCTTTTTGTCGGCCCTTATTGTAGGACCTTGTGTCGCTGCTCCGCTTGCAGGTGCTTTGGTCTATATAGGACAGACTGGAGACGCGGTGCTTGGCGGAGCGGCTCTTTTTGCTATGAGTATAGGGATGGGGCTTCCTCTTATTTTAGTCGGTGTTAGTGCCGGTAAATTTATGCCGCGTCCTGGTCCGTGGATGACTATGATAAGCGCAATATTCGGCGTCATGATGCTCGGAGTCGCTGTATGGATGCTTGAGAGAGTACTGGACAGCTATATAATAATGCTTCTATATTCAATCTTAGGAATAAGCTCAGCCGTCTATTTCGGGGCATTTGATAGAGATGCGCATACATTTAGAAAAAGCGTTGCGATAATAATATTTATCTACTCAGCATCTTTGTTTATAGGGGTTTTGGGCGGTTCAAACAACATGGCAAGACCGCTGGAATTTTTAAAACCCTCTTCATCCGCCTCATCTAATGTCGTTTCATATTCTCATCTAAAATTTGTAAAAGTGAGATCCATTGCACAGCTTGACAAGATTTTAAAAGCAAACAGAGGCAAAAAGATAATGCTTGATTTTAGCGCAGAGTGGTGTGTCGTATGTAAAGAACTAGATAAAAAAACATTCTCTAATGAAGCCGTAAAGGCAAAGCTTGGAGAATATGTGCTTATTCAAGCAGATGTTACAGAAAATAACCAGGAACAAAAAGAACTTAGCAGAAAGTACGGTGTATTCGGTCCGCCCGTACTTATATTTTTTGACAAAGAGCTGAATGTGATGGAGTCAAAAACTATTGTAGGCTTTATTGGGCCGGAAGATTTTTTAGAACATCTTGCAAAGATTTAGTTTTAAACTACTCTCTGCTTTATATTGCTAGAAGCAACGAAAGATGCTAGCTTTTGTATAAATTCGTTCGGGTTGGTATCTGCTATCTCTTGAGCTAATATCTTATCTGCGCCGTCACCGAGTATCTTTTTAAAGACCGCTTTTATCTCTTCGATATCGCCTTTGTTCTCAAGCCTTCTTCTAAGACCTATAACGTTTAGACCCTTTATGGTTGCTTTGTTGCCCTCGACCAACATAAAAGGTGGAATATCCGAAGCTACTACGGATGCTCCGCCTATCATAACCCCGGTTCCAATTTTGTTATTCGCCTCAATCGTACTAAGCCCGCCGATGATTACTCTCTCATCGCATTTTACGTTCTCATAAAGTCTAACTGCATTTGTTACGATACAAAAATCACCAAGCTCTACGCCTCCAAGGATTTGAACATATCCCATAATAAAATTGTTCGCGCCGATGATTATTTTGTTGTTTTGTTCGTCCGTGCTGTTTTGAGCGCCTATTTGAACAAACTCTCTAATATGAGTCTTCTCGCCTATTGCTATCTCGGAGTCTTCACATCCGATAACGGCAAAGCTGAATATTTTTACATTCTCGCCAACGCTCAATCTGCCTTTTAGTATGACATTTGACTCCAGTGTACATCCTGATCTAAGCTCTACGTCTTTGCCTATATAACAAAACGGTCCAATTTTAACATCTGATGATATCTTTGCACCGTCTTCTATAACGACCGATGGATGAATATTTGTTTTTGTCTCTGCCATTATTTGCTCGCTATATCTAGAGTTATTATACTATCGTGAACTGTTGCCAATGAACCGCTCTCACCAGTTTTTAAATAGTTTATAAATGCTTCAAGTTCATCATGCAGAGCATTACTTCTGCTTACAAAACAGTTTTTTGTTATATGGGAATTTGGATTTATATTTATTCGTTCCGTGAGTGTTTGAGAGATAAGATCCGCTTCAAAATATTTTATCTTGCTATCCTGATCTATTCTGCATGCAACGGAAATCGTTCTTTTTCTGTAGGGAGTAAGCCAGTTGGTAGATATATCGCCGATAACATGACCTTCTAACTCAAAGGCAAGTATAGCGTTATCCTCATGCGTCTTGTGAATCTTTTGAGACTTGAATACCGCGCTTTTTATAATATCTTTTTTTGTTATAAATCTGATCAAGTCGCTGTCATGAACGGATAGGTCTGTCAGTATCCCTACGTCGGCAATGCGCTCCGGAAAAGAGCCGCTGCGAGTGATAGATATGGAGAGTACCTCATGGCCTGCTATTTCGTTTATAAGCGACTTTACGACAGGATTGTATCTCTCAATATGCCCGACACAGCTTTTTATACCGTTTTCTTCAACTGCCTTTAGTATCTCTTTGCATCCTCAACGCTTGAAGCCGCAGGTTTTTCTATAAAGATGTCAACTTTACGCTGGGCACATTTTAGTGCAGCGTCTTTATGCAAAAAAGTGGGAGTTACTATAATGACTGCATCCGGTTTTGCATTATCCAGCATCGTCTCTAAGTCATAGTAAAAAGGTTCTTCAAAATCACCGTTTTTAACCACGTCACAGAGTCCGACGATCTCTGCACCCTCTATCTTTTTGAGCGTGTTGTAGTGATTTCTACCCATTGCTCCAAGCCCGAGAATTGCAACTCTTTTCAATTTTTAACCTTTAATAGCGTGAATTACGAAGTCTTGTTCTGCTTCGCTTAGATATGCGCTCATAGGAAGAGACATTATCTGCTTCGAGACAAGTTCACTAATCGGAAAATCACCTTCCGTGTATCCAAGATGAGCAAAGGCCTCTTGGAGATGAAGCGGAACAGGATAATGAACTGCCGTAGGGATTCCTTGTTCACCTAGCTTTTCAATCATCTCTTCTCTTTCCTGTACTCTTATTGAGTACTGTGCATAAACACTTTTGTTTCCTTGTGCGATCTTTGGCGTTATGACATCTGCATCTTCGAGCAGGTCACTATATCTTGTGCCGATATGATCTCTAAGCTCTACTTCTCTGTCAAAATGTTTAAGTTTTACATCCAAGATAGCTGCTTGAACGGCATCAAGACGGCCGTTTATACCGATGTATTTGTGCTTGTATCTCTCGTTTTGACCGTGATTTAAAAGCATTCTCATCTTAGCTGCAAGCTCGTCATCGTCGGTAAAAATTGCTCCGCCGTCACCGTAAGCGCCAAGAGGTTTTGACGGAAAGAAACTTGTACAACCTATTGTCGAGAGGTTGCAAGATTTCTTGCCTTTGTATGTTGCACCGAAACTCTGACAGGCATCTTCTATGACCGTAAGTTCATACTTCGCGGCTATCTCGTTTATGGCATCCATATCTGCACACTGGCCGTAAAGAGAGACAGGCATAATAGCTTTTGTTCTATCTGTTATGTGCGACTCTATCTTTGTTGGGTCTATGTTGTAGCTCTGCTCGTCTATATCGACAAAAACACTTTTTGCACCTAGAAGAGCGATGACTTCAGCCGTAGATATAAAAGTAAAAGGAGTTGTTATAACCTCGTCGCCCGGACCTACGCCAATAGCCATAAGAGCCAATAAAAGAGCGTCAGTTCCGCTGCTGCACCCAATCGCGTGTTTTGAACCTGTATATGCCGCAAGATTTCTCTCTAGCGAATTTAGCTTCTCCCCGCCTATGAACTGTGCCGAAGCAAAAACCTCTAAGACCTCTTTGTCGATCTCCTCTTTATACTTTTGATACTGCGCTTGTAAATCTATAAAATTAATCTTCATCTCTATCCTCTATAATTTCTGCAACTCGCTTTGAGCTGCCATGCTTTAGGTACTCTCTTAGTGCTTTTGAGTCACTTAAAAATCTGCTTCTGTCATATTCGCGATACGCATGGAGCAGATTTTTGGCAGTAACATCCTTTTGTATAAACTCCGGATGCAGTGCCCTGTTTTTAAACTTAGAAAACATTATATTTGCCAGTCCGATATACTCCAGTTTTACAAGTCTGCTTGCAATAAAGTAGTCAAGAGGTTTGGCAATATATGTCAACACAAAAGGTGTCCCGATTAGTGACGCCTCCAAGGTTGCCGTTCCGCTGCAGATAAATGCAAAGTCGGCATCTCTAAGTGTATTGTGCGCATCATTAGCTGTTTTAAAACCTGAAAGGCTACCATAAACTTCTTTTATATCTTCTTTAGAGAAGTGTTTTGGCACTATAACCGTCGCCTCGACTCCAAGCTCTTTTTGAACTTCTCTAAAGATGGGCATAAGTTTGCTTATCTCTCCTCTTCTGCTTCCCGGCATAAACACTATCTTTTTTACTTCATCAGCGAGAGAGTCTTTAAACTCTGTAATCTGGTCCAAAAGAGGGTGCCCGACATACTCGATGTGTGCATTTTTTGAATAATACTCCCTCTCAAACGGCAGAATGGAAGCCAGACGGTCTATAGTCTTTTCTAAAACAGGGATTCGTTTTTTCTTCCATGCCCAAGCCTGGGGCAGGATGTAGTAGATTATCTCTTTGTCTGGGTATTTTTTTTTGATCTTTTTGGCAAGGGGAAGATTAAATCCAGAAGAGTCGATCAGCAGAACTTTATCGACATCTTGTGCAAGTCTTAACATATCGTTGTTAAGTTTTAAAAAGAATCTTAGTTTTTTAATAGCGTCGACAAATCCCATGATTGCTAAACTTCTAAGATCTATTATACTCTCTCCTAACTCTTTGTCGAATATACCTATAAACTCAACATCCTCACTCAACTCTTTTTTGAGGGACTTGAGGTGAAGGTTCGCCGAGTGCTCGAGAGCGCTAACTAATATTTTCATGATCCTCCGTCTCCGTGTACTTTATAACTGTCATCGTACCTCTCTTTGTTTGTATCTTCCACATATTCGTTCATATATACCGAGAGATTCTCAATATCTTCATCACTCAGCCCCACGGCAAAAGGTATCATCATCTCCTGCTGTTGATTGTCTGATAGTTTCGAGCGGAATCTTTTTAGTTTGTATGACATATAGCCTTTTGCACGGTTCGCCAAGTATGGGTAGCGGTGAAGACCTTCGAGTTTTGTTCCGTGGCAGCCGTAACATCCGTTTTTGATATATAGCTCTTTTCCTTTCTCATAAGCACCGTCCGCACTTAGCAGCAGCGCAATTAGAAATAAAAAAAGTGTTTTCAATGCTCTCTCCCTGTCCTTTGTAAATGCAATTATTTCGTATTTGAGTTAACATACTTACGCAAAGTGTCAAAAAGTTTTTCCAGATCTATCGGTTTTATAAGATGTCCGTTCATTCCTACGGCTTTTGTTTTCTCTATCTCTTCGCTCATCGCATTTGCAGTTAGAGCGATGATCGGAACGTCGCTGTCCATACTTCTGATAATTCTGGTTGCTTCATATCCGTCCATAACAGGCATTTGCAGATCCATAAAGATAACCTCGTATTTATCTTTTTCAAACATCTCAACCGCTTCTTTGCCGTTTTTTGCAATATCTATATCTTCTACACACTCTTCAAGGAGTCCAAAGAGAACAAGCTGGTTGGTCGCATTGTCTTCAACTATAAGAACTCTTTTGGCATCTATGAATTTTTTGTTAAATTCTACCGCTTTGGGCTCTTTTTTTATCTTTATTAATTCTGTCTCTTTTAGTTTTATCTCAAAGATAAAGCAGCTCCCTATCTTCTCTTTGCTTTCAACCCAGATCTTTCCGCCCATCAGCTCTACTAGCTGTTTTGATATTGCAAGACCAAGCCCTGTTCCTCCGTATTCCCTGGTAGTACTGCTATCAGCTTGGGAGAAAAGTTTAAAGAGCTTTGTCTGCTCTTTAGGATTAAGGCCTATCCCTGAATCTTGAACTTTAAATCTATATTTTGAGTCTTCTGCTTTTGTAATATAGATATTTATTTTTCCGTCTTTTGGAGTGAACTTGATTGCATTTCCTATAAGATTGGTAAGTATTTGTGAGATTCTAAGGGAATCACCTATGAAATAATCTCCTACATTGTTTGCATAGTCAACTGATATTGTTATATTTTTTTGGTTTGCGATTATCTCAAGCGGAGATATGACTCTGTCTATAGTATCTCTTAGAATAAATTCAGCCTGTTCTATCTTCATCTTTCCGGCTTCGATCTTTGAGAAATCCAAAATATCGTTTATTATATTTAGAAGCGATTTTGCAGAATCATCTATCTTCTCAAGATAGTTTTTCTGCTTTTTATCGAGGTCTGTTTTTAGAAGCAGGCGGCTTATGCCTACGAGACCGTTCATAGGAGTTCTTATCTCATGCGACATATTTGCCAGAAACTGTGACTTAGCCTTGGTCGCATTTTGAGCGATCGTTTTCTCCCTCTCAAGCTCTTTTGTCCGCTCTTTGACGATATTTTCAAGATTCATACGTTGTTTGATATTGAAGTAGATGACTGTAAGCAGAACCATAAATCCAAAAAATGCAGCGGCATTTACCATTAAGTATTCGTACATCATATTGTGAAGGTATTCGCTTTTTGTGTATGAGACAAGGTATGCGACCGTCATCTGGTTTTCAATGTTTTTAATAGGTAAAAAGGAGATTATGTATGAGTCGTTCAAGTGATTGGTATAGAGCGAAAATGAGCTGTTATGGCTTATGTTTTTTGCTATATTCTCTTTTAACTCTTTGTCAGACAGCAGGTCTTGCGGAAGACTCTTTTTTTTATTCCCTTTTGTATTAAGAAAGAGAAAATCTTTATGTTCTAAGCTTTGTGTATAGTTTGAGTTAAAGTCACTGCTGTACTCTACAACAGCAAAAAGATCTTTTTTGACTATAAAGTTGGTATATGTGTCATGAAGCTCAAGCATAGCGTCTTGCATACTTTGAGATGAAAAAGAGATCTCGGCGATTCCTAGATATGTATCGTTATAAAAGAGAGGAAAAATATTTCTAAAAGCGTGTGTGCCTTTTCCTTGCTCAAATCCGCTGAGAGGCTTTTTTATCCTGTTCGTGCGCATAATTGAGTAACGCACAGATGAGAGGTCGTCACCGTATATATCTTTTTTGTGCACCCTCAAAAATGATCTGTTGTTTTCAAAAGCAAAATGGATTATGTTAACACCTATCTCTCTTAGGTTGTAGTAATGTGGGAGAAGTTCAAAATAGAGCATTGTGCGAAGCATATCCCGCTCATCTTCATCTTGAGTTTTTTTGGCGTTGTAAAACAGCTCTAAAACACGATTGCTGTTAAAAACCTCCTGATTGATTATCTGTGATATGACGCTGTATCTGTCTGTTGTAACTTTGTAGCTGTGAGAGAGTTTATTGACCTCTTGATTTAATAGGAGTTCAAGACGTGAGTTTTTATCTTTTGTAGTAATAATGTAAACTGATAGGTAGAGAGATAAAAATAGGAGAGTTATGAAGATTTTAATTGTACCTAAAGAGAATCTCAACTAATTTGCCTTCTGTTTTCAAATATATGCGTCAATTAGTATAGCCTAAATTGATTAAAAGGTTGTGAAATTAATCTTATTTATAAGTCATAATCCACTACAATTTCATTAATAGATAAAAGGTTGGTGAGATGGTAATAAAAAATGCGACAGTTTGCGATATACACGGTGAGAGGGTAACGGATGTACGCGTAGAAGAGGGCATAGTCACCGAGATAGCGGCTGGACTCTCATGCAGTGATATTGTAGATGCAAGCGGTCTCTACTTTGTCCCCCTTTTGGTGGATACGAATGTAAGGGTACAAGACTCCTATTTAAATGCAAAGAATATAAAAGCACTTTCAGACGAGGCGCTCAAAGCCGGAATAGGACGTGTAGTTCTAAATCCGGACAGTGCTCCAGCTATAGATAACGAGATAGTCTTGGAGTTTGCACAAAACGGTCTGCATGAGCTAAGGGGTGCAAAAGTCGATTTGATGTTAAATGCGCTAAAAGAGGATAATACTTTGAGTAATATCGCTATTTTGCTAAAGAGGGGAGCAGTCGCGCCTTATATGAGCACAATTGCAAAAAATGACGTTGCCATCAAGATTGCACAGTACTGCCAGATGTACGGAGTAACTCTGTTTTGTAAGGCTGAGGACAACTCTCTTATCAACAGCGGCGTTATACTCGAGGGAGACGTAAGCTCAAAGCTTGGACTGGCAGGCATACCTGATTTGAGTGAAGTTTTGCACGTGTCTCGTATGATAGAGATAGCTAGGCACTTTAAGATAAGAATACTCTTCAAATCAATCGCTTCGCCGCGTTCCATATACCTTATAGACAAAGCAAAGCAAGACGGTGTAGATGTGGCGTGTGAGGTCTCCATCCACCATCTTAGCAACTCCGATGAGGCATGTAAAAATTTCAATACTACCGCAAAATTAAATCCGCCTCTCTCTTCAAAAGATGATCTTAAACTTTTGCAGGAGGCTCTTAAAGAGGGGAAAATAGATATACTGACCACTCTGCATCAGCCAAGTTCCCCAGTAAACAAAGAGGTTGCATTTTATGATGCCGCTTACGGATGTCAAGGGCTGAAAAATGCCATGAGCATATACTATACAAAACTTGTAAAGAGCGGCATTATATCTATGCAAGAACTTATAAGACTCTGTGTAAAAAATCCTTCTGATGCCATAGGAGAGAGTGCGGGAGAGATAAAGGTTGGAAGCAGGGCGAATGCTATGCTGTTTAATCCTGAGAGCCTCTCTGTGATGGAAGACAGACTCTCTCTATATTGCGGCGAAGAACTTTACGGCAGAGTTGAAAAGATTTTTAACTGACAATATGGTAGAATCCAAAAAAAATTAAGGAAACAAGATGTTACACGAATATAGAGATATTATTACGCATATGAAAGAGACGGGCGCAGAGAATGCTCATTTTTTAAGAATTTTCAATAAACATAACGAGCTTGACGACAAAATAACAAAAGCCGAGAATGGCGATACAGTGCTTACGGACAAAGAAGTAGAGATTCTTAAAAAAGAGAAACTGCTCTTAAAAGACGAGGCATATTCTATTCTTATGAAGTATAAAAAAGAGCATAATCTTTAAGCTGATCCATCATTTTGATGGACTAGCTTCTTTTTTTGTAAAACTCCGCTTTAAACTCCGTATACCTATCCTTCAAAATCGCTTCCCTAGCTTCCCTCATAAGATTTAGATAGTAGTGAAGATTATGTATGGTCGCAAGTCTGAAGTATGTTATCTCACGGGTACGGAACAGATGGTTGAGGTAGGCTCTTGTATATCTTTTGCATGTAAGGCATTGGCACTCTGCATCAACCGGCGACGAATCCTCTTTATATGCTGCACCTTTGATATTTAATCTTCCAAATGAGGTAAAGAGCGTTCCGTTTCTTGCATTTCTAGTCGGCATAACACAGTCAAACATATCAATACCGCGCTCTATGTTCTCTATAAGGTCTTCAGGAGTTCCAACACCCATTAAATAGCGTGGTTTCTCTTTTGGCATATACTGCACCGTATGCTCAACCGTATCGTACATATCCTGATTTGCTTCCCCAACGCTAAGCCCGCCTATGGCAAACCCGTCAAAATCAAGCTCACAGAGCTCTTTGGCACTTTTGGTCCTAAATGCCTTGTCGGTTCCGCCTTGTATGATTGCAAAGATATTTTGCTCGACTCCGACTCCCTCTTTCTGTTTTGCTCTAAAGTACTCTATGGACTCTCTTGCCCATGCTGTAGTTCTCTCTATGCTAAGGGCAATACGCTCCTGAGTTGCAGGAAGTGCCACAAGATCATCTAGAATCATCATGATGTCAGAGCCAAGATTGTGTTGAATATCTATAACCTTTTTCGGGGTAAAGAAGTGTTTGCTCCCGTCTATATGGCTTCTAAACTCTATGCCGTCTTGTGAAGCTTTAGATATATCGCTAAGGCTAAAAGCCTGAAAACCTCCGCTGTCAGTCAAGAAGCTTTTCGGGTAGGTAGTAAAGCCGTGCAGTTTGCCCATCTTTGCAACCGTATCATCTCCAGGACGAAGATACATATGGTAGGTATTCGCTAGAATGATATCTGCACCAAGGAGATCCAAAACATCCTGCATATCCAGAGCTTTAACACTCCCTACTGTCCCCACCGGCATAAAAACAGGAGTTTTTATAGTTGAGTGGGCAGTTTTGATCGTGCAGGCGCGGGCATTTTTTGAAGTAGCTTCTAAAGTAAATTCCATAGATTGTCGGTTCCTAAAGCATATAGATTTTTGAAATTATAGCATTTTAGTAGTCCATCTATTTTTTAAAAGAGCAAAAGAAGCTTAAAGTGCGTATCTCTCTCTTAATGTTTTGGTTTTAAAAATAAAGATTGAAGCAAATGTAAAAAGTATAACGAACCCCATGATAATTGCCAGTCTTGTCCATGGATAGCCGTAATCTATCCTGTATGAGATAAGCATATGCGCAGTGCCTATCCACTCGACGGTTGCCAGTAAAAGTCCAAGCTGAACGATTCTTGCAGAGATCTTATGTTTTATGAGCAGCAGAAGAAGTAAGACGATGATGGCCCCTATTACCAATATGTCCCCGTATCTTAAAAAATGTGCCGCGAGTACCAGCAGACTGATTATCGCAGGAAGCAGTAGTGCAAATGTAATAGCCGTTTTTTTCATATAAACCCCTTTCTTTTTGCTATGTTATACTATTTTTGTAACTGCGAACTTGACTAAATTCAAGAGTTTTACAACGTTTTTTTTGCAATATAGTAATAAGATAAATTAATAACCGGTCTTTGTTAGATATTTTCTTAAGTCCAGTTAGTGTAAAATTTTAAAAAATATTTTATCAAGGTGTTTTAATGGCAACTATCGGAATGGGTGATATTAAGAAAGGCGTTCGCTTAATTATAGGTGAAGTCCCATATAGAGTGGTAGAGTTTCAACATGTTAAGCCTGGCAAAGGTGCGGCATTTGTGCGTATGAAAGTAAAGAGCTTTTTAAACGGCAAGGTTGTTGATAAAACAGTTCATGCAGGTGATAAGTTTGAAGTTCCTGAGATAACTTACAAAACTATGCAGTACCTCTACGATGACGGTGAGCAGTACCAATTTATGGATAATGAGTCGTATGAGCAGCTGGGACTTAGCTATGAGCAGTGCGATGATGCATCTAAGTGGTTCAAAGACGGTATCAATGTTGATATAGTGTTTTACAAAGGAAAGGCTATAACGGTAAGCGCTCCTGAGGTTATGGAGCTTGTAATCAAAGAGACTCCTCCAAACTTCAAAGGAGACACTTCAAGCGGCAGTAAAAAACCTGCAACTCTTGAGACAGGTGCCGTTGTACAGGTTCCTTATCATGTTTTAGAGGGCGATACTATTAAAGTAAATACCGTAGAGGGTGAATACTTAGAAAAAGTTAAATAGTCTCTGCATTTAACTATTGCCTGTATATAAATCAATATGCAGGCAGCTTAAAGGCCGAACAATGAAAGATTTCTCACTTTTTAATATCTTGCCGACAGGTGTTATGATATTTAAAAACCAAAAAATTGAATTTATTAATCAACATATCCTGGATGTTCTAAGCATCGGATACTTTAGCACAAAAAACGCTGTTGAACTAATAATCAAGATACTTGATGTTAAAGACGAAGAAGATCTCTTTATATTTTTAAGCAATCACGACTACTTCGATACAAGAACAAAACGCATCCAGATAGAGCATAGCCGATATGAAGATTATGACATCTATACATTTTCCCGCATAAACAGCTCTATAGCCGAAAAGATTTTTCATGAAAATAGTAATTTAGGTAAAAAAGCAGATATTGACGAAAAAATCGCCAAACTATTTAAGCTAAACAATATAAAAAAAGTAAAAGTTATGACGCTTTACAAGGGTGTTCCTTTAAAGAATTACGGAAAAATAATAAGAGTAAATATGGATTCCATAGAGGTTATAGTAGAGCCGAAACATCGTATTTCACTTCTTGAGAGAAATGACATCCTGCTGATAGTAAACACAAAAAAAGGAACCTCCGTACTGCATGGCGAGGTAGTTAAAAGCGACAATAACGTATTTACAATCAAAAACTTCTATCTTTCAAAAGAGGATGTGCATCTAAGAGACGGGCTTAGAGTCAAATTAAATACGACTACCATAGCAAAAACTGGGGGCAGGGAATTTGTGGTGTATGACATTTCGATGAAAGGTATCAGTATAAAAATAAGCACCAGCGAAGAGGAGGAGTTTTTAAAGGGGAGAAAGTTTTTAAAACTTTTTTTAGAGGAGAACGAGCTGCATTTAAACTTGAAATATTTAAAAACTATAAGCGATAATGGAAATATGTTAAAAATCATATTTTTAATCTTTGTAAACAGCGAAGACGGTTCAAAACTAAATCATTTCATAGTTAAGAGGCAAAATGAAATTTTAAGGGAGATTCATGAATATTATTAAAAGAAGCAGCGCTATTGGCGATAAGATACTTTATTTTTTCACAGCACTTGCTTTAGTATTTCCTCTCTCTTTAGGTGCAATATCTACGTTTAAAGGGCAACTTGTTTATTTAAAAGAGTGCAGAGTGTGCCATTTAAGCAGCAGAATATTTGTAGAGACGCATAGTCTGAAAGAGTGGGAAAAAATGCTTGACACCGACGGGAAAAGACTTTCGGATATTCATTTAAAGGTAGAAGAGAAGTTTGTAAACTCCAAAGAGAGGATACGAAAGAGCTCGCATAAATTTTTTAAGAGCGAGGGGTACGGTCAAAAATATACAGAGTTAAGAGATTTCGTTATAGAGTCATCTAAAAAAAATGAAGCTATAGACTCAAACTACAGAGAGTAAAAAAGTATTATTACTAAAGATTAAGTCAAATTTACTATAATAAATTTAAAAAAATACAGGCAAATTTATTATGAGCGCTCAACCATTTACCCATTTACATCTTCACACCGAATACTCGCTTCTAGACGGTGCAAATAAACTAACAAATTTGGTATCGCAGGTTAAAAAGCTTGGCATGGACTCCGTTGCTATGACCGATCACGGAAATATGTTCGGAGCAATAGATTTTTACAAACAGATGAAGGATGCAGGTATAAAGCCTATAATCGGTATGGAAGGCTACATCCATAACGGCGAAACACTTGATGATAAAAGCACAAAGCAGAGATTCCACATCTGTCTTTTTGCTAAAGATCAAAAGGGATACGAAAACCTGATGTATCTCTCCTCAAAGGCTTTTATAGACGGCTTTTACTATTTTCCCAGAATCAACAAAAAAGAGCTTCGCGAACACTCTGAGGGGCTTATCTGTACAAGTGCCTGTCTGCAGGGTGAAGTAAACTGGCATCTAAATACAGCAAACGAGAGAAACGTAAAGAATGGCGCACTCGGGTATGAGGGCGCTAAAGCCGTCGCATTAGAGTATAAAGATATTTTCGGCGATGATTTCTACCTAGAACTTATGCGCCACGGAATAGGCGATCAGCTTCATATAGACGAGCAGGTGCTACGCCTAGGAAATGAGCTGGGTATCAAGGTCGTTGCTACAAATGATACTCACTATACATTTCCTGATGATGCACAGTACCACGAAGCATTTATGTGTATCGGGATGAATAAACTCTACGACGATCCGAACCGCATGCGCCATTCCGTGCATGAGTTTTACTTGAAGTCTCCACAGCAGATGGCAAGACTTTTCGCGGATATCCCTGAAGCTATAGCACATACTCAGGAGATCGTAGATAAATGCAATTTGGAGCTAAAACTCGGCGACCCGATTCCGCCGAATTTTAAATTTGCATCTGAATACGCAAAAAAAGACGGTTTGGAAATAAAAAGTACTGATAATAACGAGATAGATGCCGAGTATTTTATATATCGTTGCGGGATCGGGCTTGAAGAGCGTTTGAAACATGTACCTCATGAGAGACATCAGGAGTACAGGGATAGGTTGAAGTTTGAGATGGATGTCATCAACTCAATGAAATTTCCAGGCTATATGTTAATCGTCTGGGATTTCGTCAAGGTTGCAAAAGAGATGGGCATTGCGGTCGGTCCAGGGCGTGGAAGTGCAGCTGGAAGTCTTGTCGCATATTCGCTTGGCATCACTGACATAGACCCGATGAAGTATGACCTGCTATTTGAGAGATTTCTAAATCCTGAGCGTGTAAGCATGCCCGATATTGATATGGACTTTATGCAGGCGCGCCGCGGAGAGGTTATAGACTATGTTGTTGAGAAATATGGAAGAAATCAGGTTGCGCAGATAATCACGTTTGGTTCGCTTTTGGCAAAAGGGGTGATACGTGACGTAGCACGTGTTCTTGATATGCCTCTCTCTCAGGCGGATGCAATGGCAAAACTCGTTCCCGACGAGCTTGGAATTACGCTAAACGGCAAGAAAAAGGGTGATGAGTTTATAGCTGGAGCTTTTCAAAAAGAGCCAAAACTTCAAGAACTAATTCAAAACGATGCAAATGCCGCGAGGGTCTGGGAGTTTGCAAAAAAGCTCGAAGGGCTTAAACGTAACTCCGGGATACATGCTGCAGGCGTGGTAATTTCAAACGAAGAGCTTTGGAAAAAGACTCCAATCTACAAACCTTCAGGCGAAGATGTTTTTGTGACGCAATATTCTCTTAACTATCTTGAAGACGTTGATCTGATCAAGTTCGACTTCTTGGGACTAAAGACTTTAGACGTGATCGATAATGCCATCAAGCTGATAAAGTTTAGATACGGCAAAGATGTAATCTGGCATGAGATAAACGAAAACGATCCTAAAGTTTATGATGTTATACGAGGAGGAAATACGGTCGGGATGTTCCAGATAGAGAGTTCCGGTATGCAGGACTTGAACAAGCGTCTAAAGCCCGACAGCTTTGAAGACTTGATCGCGGTCTTGGCACTCTACAGACCTGGCCCGATGGAGTCCGGGATGCTTGACAGCTTCATCGAGAGAAAGCACGGCAGAGAGAAAATAGAGTATACCTTTGAGGCTATGGAACCGATACTGGAGAACACATACGGGGTCATCGTTTATCAAGAGCAGGTTATGCAGATAGTACAGACAATCGGCGGCTTCTCTCTTGGCTACTCTGATATTATCCGCCGTGCGATGGGTAAGAAAAAGGATATGTCGACCTATAACGACGAGTTTGCAAGAGGTGCGCAGAGTCAGGGGCTTGACTATGACAAAGCTTCAAAGCTATTTGATCTGATCGAGAAGTTTGCGGGGTACGGTTTTAATAAATCACACTCTGCCGCTTATGCGATGATTACTTTTCAGACCGCATGGCTTAAAACCTACTATCCAAACGAGTTTATGGCTGCACTCTTAACTTCGGACAAAGACAATACGGATAAAGTCGTACGCTATATAGATGAGACTAAAAGGATGGGTATAGAGCTCTCTCCTCCGGATATCTGCGACTCGCAGCTTGAGTTCTCAGCGATAACAAAAGACGACAAAGAGATCGTGCTTTTTGGTCTCGGTGCGATCAAGGGAGTCGGAGAAGCAGCAGTTTTATCAATACTTGAAACGAGAAAAGAGGGCGGCGACTTTACTTCCCTTCAAGACTTCGTAAACAGAATCGAGCCTTCAAAGGTGAACAAGAGGGTTATCGAGTCTATCATAAAAGCGGGCGGGTTCGATCGGTTCGGATATTCCAGAAAGGCTCTTCTGGATCAGATAGAGTGTATCGTAGACACCGCAAAAGACGCCTCCCAAGCTAGAAAAAATGCAATCGGGAGCCTTTTTGGAGATGATTCTGAGATCACTACTGTTGAGTTGAAGCTAACCAACTCTAGCGAGTATGAGTTAAAAGAGATACTGGAGTTTGAGAAGGAGACTTTGGGCTTTTATGTCTCAGGACACCCGCTGGATGAGTTTAGAGAGAAGATAGACGAGCTTGACTATACTCTCTCTTCAGAGATAGAGAGCGCAAAAGACGGCTCTTATGCTATTTTTATAGGCAAAGTCGAAGAAATAACTAAAAAGACATCCAAAAAAGGAAACCAGTTCGGCATAGTAAGCCTTATGGATTTTCACGGAAATATAGAGGTTATGCTCTTTGCCGATAAGCTTGAAGAGCTTCAGGGCATGAATCTGAACGAACCTATTGCAATCAAAGCAAAAATAACGCATACCGAGATGTTTACAAGGATAGGCGTAAGTAAGCTTATGACGCTAAAAGAGGCGAAAAAAGAGACGCAAAAGACTAAAAAAGAGGTGCGTGAACTTCCTCAGGAGCCGATAAATCTGGCAATAAGACTGGATAATGATATGAGAGTCTTAGAGGATCTCTACAAGATAGTACGTCAAAATCCCGGTAACAGAGAGCTGAAAATAACTATAATTTCAAAACTCCAAAACGTGATAATCGACTCTGCCATAAGAGTCGACAGCAAGATTTTAACCGCGCTTGACGGCAATGAGTCTGTGGATATTATAGCTTCATAGGTTTTGCATGAAAGATAAGATAAAAGCAAAAGCAAAAGAGATGGCACAAAACCCAAATACGCAAAAAGCGCTGCAGTCGATGAAGCCAGAGAAAAATTTTTGGGGTATAAGCGGAGTTATTCTTTTTTTTATAGTTCCTGAGTTTATTGCCTATGTCTGGGGTGTCGACATCACGGAGTTTGCAAAAAATCAGCTCTTAGAGCCTCAAAACTTTTTCTCTGCGCAGTATTATGAGCTTTTGGTTATGCTTTTTGAAGAGGGGATGAGCTATCTAAATCTTGCTATCGGCATAGCACTTCTTGTCTGGTTGTTTTTTTAGATGAGAGCGCAAGACTTAAAACACGGTTTTTACGAGTGGGACGGCGATATTTTGGTGTTAAATATACTCGGTACTCCTATGGCAAAAAAAGATGTCATACTTAAACCAAAGGGCAATCAGCTCAAAGTAAGCGTAAAAGCACAGCCCGAGAACGGGCGGGCAACGGATTATATGGTCTCGTTTCTTGCAAAGGAGTTCGGTGTGAGCGCATCTGACATAGAGGTCGTTTACGGTCGTGAGAGCATACATAAACAGCTTCGTATAAAAGCACCTAAAAAGCTTTCGGGTGGAATAGAGTTTGAGTAGAATTGAAGA
>JBFEYZ010000002.1:0-34777 GCA_041561855.1 Sulfurimonas sp.
ATCTATTTTTATATGCCTCTTTGCTTTACCCGCTCCATCTTCTTATTTTTTTATCTCTCAGAGAGAGAGGGCTTTTCTCGATCTGGGGGATACTTAAGATACTGTTCTTTTTATTTGAGATAGGAGTGGTGTCATACCTTGTAGCTTATCCAAACGAGAGTTTAATATCTCTATTTAAGATCAAGCTCTTTGCCGCTTCTTTTTATCCTCTGCAGGATCTCTCAGTTGCTGTAGGAATCTTTGTGCTCTTTATTATGGGCGCGCTTTTGATATTTAACAGATATTTGATTTACAACGGTTCTTTTTTTGTAATTACGGTGACTTTTTATGCTGGTTTTTATTTAATAAAAACAGCTCATGCATATGAGCTCTCAATGCTCTCGATCGGCATAATTATTTTTATTCTGCTTATAAGAGAGTCCTATCGTCTGGCTTTTTATGATGAATTGACATCGCTTCCGGGAAGAAGAGCATTGGTGGAAGATATGGCAAAATTGGGAATAAAGTATTCACTCGCTATGATAGACATCGATCATTTTAAGAAGTTTAACGATACATATGGGCACGATACCGGTGATGAGGTCTTAAAGATGGTTGCCTCAAAGCTGGCTAATGTAGGCGGAGGCGGAAAAGCTTACAGATACGGAGGAGAAGAGTTTGTCCTTCTTTTTCCTTCAAAAGATGCCGATGAGTGCTATACACATACGGATATACTAAGAGATACGATCGCAAAGAGTCCTTTTAGCATCAGAAACAAGAAAAGCTCTAAAACCATATATATAAATATCTCATCCGGTGTTGTACAAAAAAGCTCAAAGGACAGAGATCCGTTTGCGGTTATGAAAAGAGCTGATAATGCCTTGTACAAGGCAAAAAAAGCGGGAAGAAACCAGGTTATAAAAGCTTAAAAAGAGGTATGAAATGCAAGCACACTATAGATTTTATAAAATAGACAGAGATTTTAGAAACCCGTATGCGAGGGATAGAGACAGAGTTATTCACTCGGGGAGCTTTAGAAAGCTTGAGTATAAAACGCAGGTATTTTTAAATCAGGAGGGTGACTTCTTTCGTACGCGTCTTACCCACTCCATCGAGGTCTCCCAGATTGCCAGATCCATAACTTCCCATTTGGGGTTAAATGAGTCGCTTGCCGAAGCCATTGCTCTTTCGCACGATCTTGGGCACACGCCTTTTGGCCATATAGGCGGAGATACACTTGACGAGTGTTTGAAGGATGACGGATTTGTTAACGGTTTTGAGCATAATTTTCAAAGCTTTAGAGTCGTATCATCGCTTGAGAAGAGGTATAACGGATTTAACGGCTTAAATCTGACGTTTGCAACTTTAGAAGGGATTCTAAAGCATTCATATCCATACAAAAAGAGTTTTCTTCCTTCCATCATAGATGAGCAGTTTAATTTGGATACCCATCCTAGTATAGAGGCGATGATCGTTGACCGTGCAGATGAGATAGCGTATATAACTCATGATATAGATGACGGTGTAAATTCGGGATTGATCGGGTTTGATGATCTTGGAGAGAGCGAACTTATAAGAGAGATTTTGGAGAAGGTAAAAAACGAAGGGGTAGAAGAGTGTGATGATGAAATGTTTAGATACCGCTTTGTTTCACATCTTATAAATCACCTTGTTTACTCGCTTATAGAGTACTCAAAAGATAGAGTCGACAACTCTAAGATATTATGTGCAACAATTGATAGCAAAACAGAACTTCCTATCGGTTTCGAGCCAAAACTTGAGACCGAGATAAAAAAACTCAAGAAAATTCTCTTTTCAAAACTATATCAGCATAAAGACATAATGATAAAGATGTTTGCCGGCAAACAGGCAATACGCGGTTTATATAGCGGTTTAAACGAAGAGCCGAAGATGTTGCCTGCTTTTTATCGTATGCAGCTGCAAAGCAGAAACAAACATAGAGTTATAGCCGACTATATAGCTTCAATGAGCGATAGGCATGCGCTGTCGTTTTATAATGAGATGTACGGGAAATTATAGTTTTGTTGTAGATTGAAAAAAATATAAGCCCGAAGGCTTATATTAGAGGCGTGATTCGTAACGTCTCATCATATAAAGACGTTTAAGCATTTTCTTACGAGATGCTATTTTGAACTTCTTACGCTTTTCAGTTTCCGTTTCATGGAAACGGCGAGCACGAGCTTCTGTAACGATTAAGTTACGGTCAGTCTGCTTCTTGAAACGGCGGTAAGCTGCATCAAAATTATCATCACTACGTAGTACGATACCAGGCATATCACATCACCCACTTTCTGTAAAAATTGAAACCGAATTGTATCATAAATATCTTCAGATAAGATTTTATTTGATCAAAAAATGGATTTTTTTCTTAAAATTGATACAAGTCAATGAGCCATATTTCCAAATCAGATAAAATTCCTCCGATTTAGAAACTTAAGAGCGTAATGCGTTCTTTCCAGAGGAAGCTGAATGAATTATATTCATTTTAGCCGTTTGCAGCGTTGGGTGTCCACCAAGCTTAGAGTGTTGCTTATCGCAATGCCGAAGTCAAATACTCAGATTGATGTACCGGATCATGAGAGTAGAGATATTTGCTAATATCTCAAATTTTATTTCTCCTTCTAAAATAGGTCTTAGAGTGACCTATTTTAGTGATTTGCACATAATTTTCCAAACTCCCTTTAACTAACATTTTTGTATAATTACTTTATGATTACCCAGGACTCCATAGAAGCCTTAAAAGCACGCCTTGACATTGTCGATGTAGTAGGTTCATACGTAGAACTTAGAAAAGCGGGTGCAAACTATAAAGCCCCATGCCCATTTCATGATGAAAAAACCGCTTCGTTCGTAGTAAGTCCAGCAAAGCAGATATATCACTGTTTTGGGTGCGGTGCGGGCGGCGACAGCATAAAGTTTGTTATGGAGCATGAAAAGCTGAGTTATCCGGAAGCTTTAGAGAAACTAGCCTCCTCGTACAATTTTTCTCTATCTTACAGCGAGGGCAAGAGAGACAAACCACGCTCACAGTTTATGGAAAAAATAAACAGCTGGTACAAATATCTGCTCACAAATAACCAAACAGCGTTATCATATTTAAAAGAACGCGGCATCTACGACAGCAGTATGGAAAAATTCTCTATAGGCTATGCGCCTGATTCTAATAGCACGATAAATTATATAAAATCTCAATTTTTAAATATGAATGAAGCTATTGAGATGGGTGTTGTGGGTAGTGATGGAGCAAAGAGTTATGCAAGATTTATTGAACGTATAATCTTTCCTATTCACTCTGCAAACGGAACTATAGTGGGTTTCGGAGGCAGAACTATAACGGGGCATCAGGCAAAGTATGTAAACTCTCCGGAGACTCCATATTTTAATAAATCACGTCTTTTGTACGCTTACCATCTTGCAAAGCAGAGTATACATAAAACAAAACAGATTATTATAACGGAAGGGTATCTTGATGTCATTATGCTTCATCAGGCAGGGTTTGATAATGCTGTTGCAACGCTGGGTACTGCACTTACACCTGAACATCTTCCGCTTTTAAGAAAGGGTGAGCCTGATATCGTAATGGCGTATGACGGTGATAAAGCCGGGCGTGCGGCAGCGCTAAAGGCATCAAAACTACTCAGCGCAGGCGGTTTTAGCGGAGGCGTTGTTATATTTAGCGAAGGCATGGACCCTGCAGATATGGTAAAAAAAGGTGCCATAGAAGAACTCTCGGAGATGTTTAGAAAGCCTCAGCCTTTTATCGAGTTTGTTTTGGATGAGATAATATCTCTTTACAACCTTCGTGACCCAAAATCCAAAGAGCTGTGTATGCAAGATGCCGTAGGTTATCTCAAAACACTGTCTGCTATGCTTCAAGACAGGTATAAAACATATTTGGCGCAAAGACTTGGGATAAACCCATCTTTTGTGAAATTAACTAACCAGACTAACGCTAACTATAACAAACCGCTCAATGACAGCAGCCGACATAAAGATATGTGGGAGCTCACACTTATAAAAACCGTATTGGAGCACCCAGAGTTTATAGACCAGATATTAGACGTGCTGGATCCATCTCTTTTGCAGTTTCATTCACATGAGTTCGCTCTGGCGCTTAGAGGAAAATTTGATGCACCATCTTTAATGGCGATCTCTGTAGATGAGCAGATAAAACCCCTTAAAAACGATGAGGCTCTTAAAGCGGAACTGATCGCATTTTTAACAAAACATTACGAGCGTGAATATAAGAAGGTAAATATGCAAAAAGATATCTCTTTTGAGCAAAAAGCTTTTTTTATACGCAAATACAGGGGAATAATTTCACAGCTCCAAAGAGGTGAGCTTGTGGCCTTTAAGAGCTAGCCTCTTCGCTCTTTTTCTCTTTGCGCTCTTTGATGGGTATTATTCTCCCAGTGTTCTTCGGAGCTGGGGTATCTTTTGGTTTTCCGTCGTAACGATGATTTCTTTCCCCGCTTTTACCAGAAAATTTCGCTTTGCCGTTTTCGTCTTTACCTAAAAATTTATTTGGTTTTTTGTCTGATTTTGCAAATTTATTAAACTTTTTATCTTTGCTCTCTTCATCTCTTTTAGGTCTGTCGTGTTTCGGTCTATCTGAGCTCTTTTTTTCATATTTAGGCTTATCGAATTGTTTTTTCTCGTATTTCGGTTTTTCGCTCGCGTCAGGATTAAAAGCGTACTCTCTCTTTTGCGCAGGTTTTTGCGCTATTTTCATCTTCTGCTCTTCATACTCAAATCCCTCAATACGCTCTTGTCTTATAACTCTTTTAAGAAGAGTTTCGATCGGATATAGCTCTTTTTGTTCCTCAATATCAAGTAAGATGATCGCACTGTCCGTAGCTTTTGCCATCCTTGAAAGATATGTTAAAGGATCTTGCGGCAGATCATAACTGATAAGAAGTTCACATTTTAACTCAGGCATTTTTGAGAGCTCTTCGTCGTTGAAAACTTTAATATTTTCATTGTTTAGCGCTTCTTTTATTAAAGTGCTGTTTTTAGCTGTCGCAACTAAAATATCAAGCTTTATGTTTTGTTCTATTAACAAGTTAAGAAGCGATATTTTTTTGTCGCAAGGACAAGGATGAACACGGTGTTTATTGTGTTTTAGAGTTATTTGGCTGATTGGCATAAAATGTCCTGCGAGGTTTTTAAAATTTAGTTCGTATTATATCTCACATTAGCATAAATTATGCTATTATGTATAAATACTACAATCAGGATCAGAATGTCATTTAGCACGTTAGGTTTATCGGCTCCTCTACTAAAAGCTGTAAAAGAACAGGGATATAGCGAACCCACACCCATCCAAAAACAAGCAATACCGGTAATATTAAATAAAAAAGATATTTTAGCAGGTGCGCAGACTGGAACCGGTAAAACAGCAGGTTTTACGCTTCCTCTGCTTGAACTCTTAAGCTCTTCGAAACCTGCAAAGTCAAAGCAGAGCATAAGAGCGCTTATTTTAACTCCAACAAGAGAGCTGGCGGCACAGGTCGGCGAGAGCGTTGATGTTTACGGCAAGTATCTTCCTTTTAAATCGGCCGTTATCTTTGGCGGAGTCAAGATAAATCCTCAGCTTGTTAAACTTCGCAAAGGTGTTGATATCGTAATTGCTACACCGGGCAGGCTTTTAGACCATCTATCTCAAAAGAGCATAGATTTAAGAGATGTAGAGTTTCTTATACTGGATGAAGCGGACAGAATGCTTGATATGGGTTTTATAAACGATATCAAAAAGATATTGGCAATTCTTCCGAAACAGAAGCAGACACTCCTTTTTTCTGCTACATACTCGGATGAGATAAAAAAACTCTCGGACAAGCTGCTAAACTCTCCTGTACTTATAGAGGTCGCGCGCCCGAATATAGCTTCAGAAATTGTTAAGCAGGCCGTCTATCCTGTTGATAGAGAGCGCAAACGAGAGCTTTTGACCCATCTTATAAATGAGGGAAAATGGAAGCAGGTTCTAGTCTTTACCAGAACAAAACATGGAGCCAACCGCCTGAGCGGTCAACTTGAAAAGGATGGCATAACCGCCGTTGCTATACATGGAAACAAGAGCCAAAACGCAAGAACAAAAGCGCTCGCTGACTTTAAAAAAGGCGAGGTGAGAGTTTTGGTCGCAACCGATATCGCGGCAAGAGGGATAGACATTGACCAGCTTCCGCATGTCATAAACTATGAGCTGCCAAACGTCTCTGAAGATTATGTTCACAGAATAGGCAGAACCGGGCGCGCCGGAAATGAGGGAGAGGCGATCTCCCTTGTATGCATAGATGAGCATGAGTATTTGGCAAATATAGAGAAGTTGATAAAAAAAGATATTCAAAAAGTGTGGCTAAAAGATTTCAAACCGGACCCTACTATTAAAGCAGAGCCTATCAATCAGGGTGGACAAAGAGGTCAGCGTGGCCAAAAATCTTCCGCCAGATCAAAGGATGGGAAGTCGTCTTACGGCTCTTCAAAAAGCTCAGGTGGCAGAAGAAGAGATAAGTAGTGTATAATTCTATAAAATAAACTATCAATTTTACAAGGAAGAAGATGAAAGCAGTCGCACTATTTAGCGGTGGATTAGATTCAACTTTAGCGATGAAACTTATAATAGACCAGGGAGTGGATGTTATAGCACTAAATATAAATACCGGCTTTGGAAGTACCAAAGACAGGCTTGAACACATGCAGAATATGTGTGCTCAGGTCGGTGCAGAGCTTAAGATAGTAGATATAGAGAGTGAGTTTTTGCAAGATGTGTTGTTTGACCCGAAACACGGGTACGGTAAAAATTTTAACCCGTGTATAGATTGTCACGCAAAGATGTTTGCGGTAGCAAAAAGAGTTATGGAAGCGGAGGGCGCATCGTTTTTGATAAGCGGAGAAGTATTGGGCCAGCGCCCTATGAGTCAAAATAAGGATGCGCTTCAAACTGTTTTAAATGAGAGCAACTGTGACGGTCTGCTGCTTCGCCCGCTCTCTGCAAAGGCACTCACTCCTACGATTGCAGAGATAGAGGGATGGGTAGATAGAGAAAAACTTGAAGGCATTACTGGAAGAAGCCGTGACAGACAGCTGGAACTTGTAAAAGAGATAGGGCTTGAAGACTTTGAGAGTCCAGGCGGAGGCTGTCTTTTGACAGATGAGAATTTTGCAAAGAAGATGTTTGATTTCATTAAGTATGACTTGTTTGAAGTAGGTGATATACCGGTTATGAAGTTTGGGCGTCACCTGAGGCTTCCAGACGGTGCAAAGCTGGTCGTGGGAAGAAATAAAGACGAGAATGCGCATCTGCAAAATATCGACAACAATAAATACTATCACATTAAAACAATTGCTCTCCCGGGTCCGCATTCACTTCTTAGTAAAAGTGCGACCGAGGCAGATAAAGAGCTCGCGGCAAGAATAATTCTTACATACTGCAAAACGCAAGAGAATAAAACATATACGCTTAGCTTTGATGAAGAGGAGCTAAAGGCGGTACCGTTTGCTTCCAGGGATGAGATAAAGCCATACACAATAATGTGAGATTTTATATTTTTGGATATACTTTAGACAAATTTTAAAACTTGGAGCAAGATATGGCGGGAATACATTTTGGATTTGACAACTTTAGACAACTTCTTGATTTGAGCATAGGTCTGGCTGAAAGGCTAGACGAGAATCGTGCCGAGAGTTTTACCCTTCTGTATTGCGACTTTTCATCGGTTGAAGGCTCAGTTATAAAAAGCTCTTTGGAACAGATACTGAGAAATTCAGATGCTATTGTACATAACGGGCCTGACTACTTTTTTTTACTTCCATACACTGACAAATACGGAGCCAGAATCGTTAAAGATATGTTTGAGGAATTTTTTGCCAGAGATCTAAATAACTGTATGGTAAGTTATCCTGTAGACGGAGAGAGTTCAAGAGCGCTTATAGAAGAACTTGCAAACAACGTAAGCGCGACATATAAAAAAGATCTTAAATGCCTAGATGACTTTAATCTCTATTAAAACTATACTCCTTGGAGTTTTTGTAAAACTCCAAGGCATCTGAGATCTTCTGCTCTTTATAGACTTTTTTATCGCATACATATCTGCATCTTATCTTTTTGTTGTTTCCCGCCATCTCATTAAGCTCGCTTTTTTTTGTCTCATAAGCAGACATATCAAAGTCGGTGCTTTTTGACTCAAAAGGACTTTGGGCAGTTAACAGTAGCGGAAATATCAAGAGTAATAATTTCATAATCCAAAATTATAGCTATTTTTCAATATTTTTAATAGTGGAATAATTTGTGCTATCTCTTTTAAAAATCTATGATTATAAAAGGTGGTGCAAAGTGATATTGTTAGACAGTAAAAATAAAAACAGCTCATCGTCACCTCTTGCTCTTGTTACCCCAAAAAACGAAAAAGGCATATCTTTTTCAGATCTTCTAAGAGGGGTCAGTGAAAAAAAGGAGGCCAAAGGTGTTCAAAACGGTTCTCTTATTTTATCTCTGGGCAGTGAAAAAAAGAACGTTAAGCCTTTGCAGGTTGATTTAAAGTCTGAAAAAATTTCTCTAAAGAGCGGTGATGATCAGCTTCTTTTAAAAGATGACGAAGAGTTCTCGGAACTCAATCCTAAACTTCTCTCTTCGCTTACGAAAGAGGAGATGAAAGCACTTAGCATAGAAGCAAAAAATTATCTAAAAGAGAAGATCCAAGATAGTGACGGCTATAAAAGAGCTCAGACAAAAGATCTTCCAAAGACTCTGAGCGGCTTAATAGAAGTTGCAAAAAAGTTTGATATAGATATAAGCAAGATCAGCTTTGAAGAGTTAAAGAGTGGCACAAAAGAGAACCAGAGCCTCAAGGATATACGCTCAGAGATAGTAAGAGAGATAAGGAACGAAAAAAGCCCTGCTCCGCAGAAAGAGTCAACTAAAGATAGCACATTAAAAGAGGTGCTGGCTCAGACAAAAGAGAGTTCTAAAAAAGAGTCTACTCAAGAGATATCAAAAGAGATGCCAAAAGAGATAGTTACTTCTACAAAAAAAGTAGAAGCTCATGAGAAAAATACGCAGAAGTTTGCTGCAAATACTCAAGATAATGATATTCAGATTTCTCAAGAGATAAATAAAAATGAAAAACTTACACAGGTGCAAAAAGAGGCAATAAAAGAGACACCGCTTTTTAAAGCACAGGCACAGCAACAGCATACTACTACAGAGCAGATAGTCCAGACTAAAGTTAATACTATAAATAAAACTGAGGAAAAAACGCCTAAAACAAAAGCGGATGAAACACTTAAGCTGCTTCTTCGCGAGGAGAAGCCGTCTATAAACAACTTGGCATTAACAGCCGATTTTTCAGTAGCTACCGCCAAGGTAATAGCACCGAATCCTACACAAGACGGTATAAAAACGCTTGAGCAGCTTCTTAGCGGAGACTCGGCTTCGTATGAGCAAGAGAATCCATCTGTAAAAACAGAATCACTATCTACACATAAAACCGATAGCTTTGAAGTTAAACTAAACGAAGCAAAACAGATGATCAAGTATCTTTCAACCGATGTAAAAAATGCTATCGATGATTACAAATCACCGTTTACAAGAGTCAAAATACAGCTAAATCCTGCACATCTCGGAGAGGTTGATCTTACGGTGGTGCAAAGAGGTAAAAATCTGCATGTCAATATCAGCTCAAATAATGTAGCGGTAAATACTCTGGCAATGAATGCAAATGAGCTGAGGGTTCAACTAAACAACAGTGGAATAAATAATGCTACATTAAATTTTAGTGACGGTTCGCAAAGCGGCGATACCAATGCGGGCTCTGGACATCAGCAGAGACAAAATGAGCAGAGAGCTCATGAAGAGTATAGCTATTTTGAGAATGAAGAGATACATGAAGAGGCAATAAGCTCTTTAGAGATTATCGTCCCACGATACATATAAAGGAAATATTATGGCAATCACATCAACAGGCTTAAATGCCGCGACAAATGCAGAGTATACAACTACGGCTAGAGTTGAGGACAAGTCGGTTTTAGACAAAGACGACTTTATGACCCTTTTGTTGGTTGAGCTTCAAAATCAAGATCCAACAGAACCTATGGACAGCGAGAAGATCTTAACTCAGACATCACAGCTTGCAACTCTTGAAGCTACCGAAAATACCAATAAAGCATTATCTGATCTGGCAGCATCGCTTGGAAATTCACAGCAGTTCAGCACAATATCGGCTATCGGCAAGACAGCCGATACGGGAAGTAATGCGATTGTTTTTGACGAGGGAAGCGAGACCACTTTTGAGATCTATTTCCCTGATGATATAGAACAGGGAAGCGTTGAGATACTTGATGTAAACGGAAATATAATTAAGACATTGGATGTAGGTACAAATCCTAAAGGTGTCTACCAGTTTACATGGGATGGAACCGATAAGAACGGCAATACTATGGACAGCGGTATATATTACTCGACTGCGTCATATAAAAATCCTAACGGTGATGCTTTGACGACTAGAGTCGGGGCGTATCCTATAGAGTCTGTTAAGTTTGAAGGCAATGATACATACTTTAAAGTAGGCTCAAGCTACATAGCTTTATCAGATGTGGCAGAGATCTATTAATAGCAGAGGTACACTGAGATGATGAGTCAAGCTTTTTACACTGGTATAAACGGGATCAAAGCCCATCAATACGGTATAGATGTCATTTCCGACAATCTGTCAAATATCAATACTAATGGTTTTCGCGGATACACAACCGAGTTCTCATCACTTTTTGAAGAGGCACTTGTTACAGCTTCATCTTTCTCAAATAGCAGCAGCGGTGTAGGAATAGGAACAAAACTAAGCACGGTTGTTATGGACCAGAATCAGGGTGTTTTTAAATTAAGTGACAGAAGTACGGATCTTGCGATAATGGGTGACGGCTGGTTCGGTATTCAGGGAGAAGGCAAGCCTCTGTATACACGTGACGGCGCTTTTTTGTTTGATAAAAACAGAGACCTGGTAACAAATGACGGTTACTATGTTTTAGGGACAATGGGAAGCAATATAAATAACGGAGTTTTGACGGAACAGTTGGCAGAGATGGAACTTGGGGCGGCGAATGCTCAGCAAAAGCTCCAGTTTCCAGAAGATCTGCTCTTTCCCGTTCAGCCTACGACACAGGCGAATTTTTACGGAAACTTAACCGCAGGGAATGAGACTAGGGTTATAAGCTCCGGAATCATAGATGCGCAAAACAACAGAAATAACTTAAGACTAGAGTTTACAAAGAGTACCCCGCAGGTTTCTCCAGGGTCACAATGGGATATAGTTGCTACAGTTGAGAACTTAGAGGGCACTGAAGTTTATACCACGAGCAGCGGAAAGGTTAGTTTTGATGCTACCGGCGCTCTTGTCTCTAATACTCTTACCTCTATTAATAACAACGGAACAAATGTATCTATTAATCTTGGAAGCGGATATAACGGTGTAATAGCGGTAGGGGATACCTTTAGCGGCTCAAGTTCTGCAAATGGTCTTGAAGCAGGGGATCTTTTGGGTTATGACATAAACAAAAACGGAGAGGTAATAGCTACTTTTTCAAACGGTATGCAGAGTGCGGTCGGGATGGTGGCAGTGTATCATTTTCAAAATGACGGAGGACTTGAGCGTGTAAGCGGTGCAAGGTTCGCAGAGTCTCTAAACAGCGGAAGACCTATATTTTTTCAAGATGAGAACGGTAAAAATATTATAGGAACTGATATTACAAATTTTAAGATTGAGGGCTCAAATGTAAGGATGGAAGCTGGTCTTACCGAGATCATAATTATGCAAAGATCATACGATGCCAACTCAAAGTCGATAACAACAGCCGACGATATGCTTAAAAAAGCTCTAGAGATGGATGCTTGATAAAGTTGGAACATTAAATGCTAATTATTCTTACCAATAAAAATAATTTCGCCTCATCAGGGGTAGGCGAGAGTGCCGATACGGCTAGCGTGGCTGAAGTGAGCTTTCCTCATTTTAGCGTTAACTACTTAACAACAAAGGATTTAAGATGTTAAAATCACTTTTTTCCGGTGTATCCGGACTACAGTCGCATCAAGTTGCGATGGACGTAGAATCAAACAATATTGCTAACGTAAACACTATAGGTTTTAAATATTCACGTGCTAACTTCTCAGACCTTCTTGCTCAGACAAAAGCAATTGCTACTGCTCCACAAGGCGCACTGGGCGGTAAAAACCCGGTGCAGGTTGGTTTAGGGGCAAGTGCAAGCTCGATAACTAAGATATTCGCGCAGGGTTCCGTTCAGAACTCTGATAAAAACACTGACGTTGCTATTCAGGGGGACGGCTTTTTTATAATCTCACCGGATGGTGGAAATACGTATAAATATACACGTTCTGGAGACTTTAAATTCGATGCGGGCGGTAACTTTGTCGACAATAACGGTTTTATTGTTCAGGGCTGGTTAAGAGATCCTGTTACAGGATTTGTTGATGCTACGGCACCTATTACGAACATAAATATACCGCCTGGGCTTACAACTCCTGCATCTCCGACGCAAAACGTTGTTATCAAGGCGAACCTGAATTCAGGGCCAATCGTTGAAACTTTCTCGCCTGCTTACCAGGTTCCTGCAGGAACTCCACCTGTACTTCCTATTCCGCCGGCACTCGATGAGAACGGCAACCCGATAGAGTCAGGCGACTTCGGTGTTATGTTCAATGACTCAGGAGAGGCTTTCAATCTGCAGAGCGGACAGGGGATTTGGGCGTCGTTTATCAATTCTACTGCTACGGCGGGAGCTTCAGTAAATGCCGGTGCAAATGAGCTTGACATTACGTTCGAGCTAGATGACGGTACAACGAAACAGATAACTACATCTGGCGCTTTAGCGACAAATACGGCTGATGAGAACGGTGCCAGATATGTCTCTGCCATAAATGCACAGAGCTCGATAACAGGTATTAGTGCTACATATGATACTGTAACCGACACTCTTACTTTGACGAACTCCAACTCGAATGCGAATGCGTCGCATAACATAAGAATAAGTGCGGTCGGTGCCGGAGACGATAGTGGTTTTGTTGTTGCGGATTCTGTTACGACAGCTTACAGATACCAGTATGATCCTACCGTTGCTACAAAGGTAGCCGGTTCGGACAAAAAGTTTACGACTATAGCGGACCTACGTGAAGCTCTTGAGATACAGGCAAACGCAGACGGTGGCGGTGCGACAAGTAATATTGAGGTAGAAGTAAATGCACAGGGAAAACTGGTATTGTCCAATCCTGGTGGAAGTGCTAATGATTATGACATAAGTCTTTCTATTACCGGAATGAACGCAGGCAGTATTGTAGGAGGCGGAATAACGGAGAATAGCCGTTTTACAAGAAGTATGGAAGCTTTGAACTCAACGCTTCCTGCCGGTACTACGGCGACGGCATTTTCTCAAAGTTTCAATGCTGCAACACACTCTGCAAGTATAGATATCTTTGACTCACTCGGTTCAAAACATACGCTTAGAACAGAGTTTAGAAAAGTTTCGGTAGACCCTTCTACGGGGAGTACATGGAATCTAAAGATTACGGTTCCGGAACCGGCAACCATAGATTCTATAGCTCCGTATAATGAGAAGACCGGATTCGTAAGATTCAATAATGACGGTTCTTTATCAACCTATAATCCGCCAAACGTATCGTTTACTGCCAATAACGGTTCTGCAGCTAATCAGCAGGTAACTATAGATCTAGGTACATCAAATGCATTTGACGGTATGACGAGTTTTGACTCTGCTTCATCTACTTCGGGAATAAGTCAAGACGGTTTTACCGGCGGAGATTTAGTTGGTATCAGAATTGATCAAAGCGGTACGCTTGTAGGTTCATTTAGTAACGGGCGTTCTTTTGGTCTTGCGCAGATCGGTATGGCAAAGTTTACAAATAACGAAGGTCTCTCGACAGAGGGCGGAAACGTATATATTCAGACCGCCAACTCAGGAGACCCGATTATCGGAACGGCTGCAACAGCAGGACGCGGATTTATGCAAGCAGCTGCTCTTGAAGCATCAAACGTCGACTTATCACGTTCTTTGACGCAGCTTATAATCATCCAAAGAGGCTATCAGGCGAACGGCAAGACCATTACCACTTCCGATACGCTTCTTGAGACACTTATCGGGTTAAAACGATAACTTTTAAATCTATTTTGTTATAATTCCTTCACTAAAAATGAAGGAATTATCATGCGTTTCTCTGCTCCTCTAAAATCAAACTCAAAAAAAATCATGCTTCTAGGCTCCGGCGAACTCGGCAAGGAAGTTGCTATCGAAGCTCAAAGACTCGGTCTTGAGGTTATAGCTGTCGATAGATATCAAAATGCACCCGCTCATCATGTAGCACATAGAAGTTATGTAGTAAATATGCAGGATAAAGATGCTGTATTGGAGATAATCCACCGTGAAAAACCTGATTATATTCTGCCTGAGATAGAAGCTATTAGCATTGACGCTCTTTTTGCAGCCGAAGATAAAGGGTATAACGTTATTCCAAACGCAAGTGCCGTTAGCAAGACTATGAACAGAAAAAACATTCGTACATTTGCGGCGGAAGTTCTCGGCTTAAAGACCGGTCCATACGAATTCGTTACGACAAAAGAGGGGTTAAAAGAGGCAGCACAGCGTCTCGGTTTTCCTTGTGTTATTAAGCCTGTTATGAGCAGCTCGGGTCATGGTCAGAGTGTAGCAAAAGGTATAGAAGATATTGATGCTTCATGGGAGATGGCAAAAGAGGCGCGCGGAGATGCAAGCGAGCTTATTGTAGAAGCTTTTATAGATTTTGATTATGAGATAACGATGCTAACTGCAAGAAACGGTAATGAGACCGTTTTTTGTGAACCGATAGGACATGAACAGAGGGATGGCGACTATGTGTTTTCATGGCAGCCGATGCAGATGAGTCCGCTTGCAAAAGAGCGCTCGCAGGAGATAGCAAAAAAGATCACGGACGGTCTTGGCGGGCGCGGCCTTTTTGGTGTTGAACTCTTTATAAAAGGCGATGAGGTATATTTCTCAGAGGTATCGCCACGTCCACACGATACTGGAATGGTGACGCTAATAACACAGTCTCAAAGTGAGTTTGCACTTCATCTAAGAGCCGTTCTTGGTCTTCCGCTCGGGTTTACTTTTTACGGCGAGGGAGCAAGTGCCGCATTTAAATCGGAAGTTCACAGTTATGCTCCGGTTGTAAGTGTCGATGAAAGCCTCTTTAGTGATAACAGTTTTGTTAGGATTTTTTCAAAGCCGGAATCTCATAAAGGCAGAAGATTAGCGGTTGCACTTGTTTTTGATGAAGCAGACAAAGCGTTAGAGAGAGCAAGAGAGCTGATCGAGAATATTAAGGACAGCTAGATGAAAATAGTGATCCTTGACGCTCTAACTTTTGGCGACACTTCTCTTAGCGGATTTTTTAAGCTAGGGGATGTTGATGTCTTTCAAACAACTTCGCCGCAGCAGACACAGGAACGTATAGCCCATGCAGATGTTATAGTTACTAACAAGGTAGTTATAACAGAGACCCACATTTCAAGCTCTCCTGCTCTAAAACTTATCTGTGTAGCCGCTACGGGTATGAATAACGTAGATATCGAGGCCGCAAAAAAGAGAGGCATTGAGGTGAAGAACGTCTCAGGATACTCAACTGACTCTGTGATCCAACACACATTTTCTATGCTTTTTTACCTTGTGGGACACTCTAGATATTATGATGAGTATGTAAAAGATGGTTCTTATGCAAAAAGTCCTATTTTTACGGATGTCTCACAACCGTTTTTTGAGGTTAAAGGTAAAAGATGGGGCATAATAGGCCTGGGTGAGATCGGACGCGGAGTTGCAAGGGTAGCAGAAGCATTCGGTGCCGACGTACGTTACTTCTCTACAAGTGGCAAGAACACTAATCAGGATTACCAGCATATAGAACTTGAAGAGCTTTTAAAAACATCTCATATTATCTCTATACATGCACCTCTGAATGAGAGAACCGCAAATCTTTTAGGATATGAGCAGTTATTGATGTGCAGAGATTCGGCCGTAGTTTTAAATCTAGGACGCGGGGGCATTATCGATGAGGCAGCGGTTGCAAAGGTGATCGATGAGAAAAACATCTCTTTTGGCTTAGATGTTCTTAGTCGTGAACCGATGGAGCAAGATCATCCTCTTTTGAGTGTAAAAAATAGAGACAGCCTCTATATAACTCCGCATATTGCGTGGACAAGCATAGAAGCAAGAGAGAAGCTTATAGCCGGTGTCATAGACAATATCATATCTTTTACAAGTAGATAGTCATAGCAGAGCTGACCCTTTTTTTATCGGCTTTTTTGGCGGCCACTATTTTTCCATTTAGCTCCGAGGTTGCATTTATCGCGGCTTTATCAAGCGGTATGACTAAGGTAGATGCGCTTCTTTTTGCCTCAAGCGGCAATATTCTTGCTATCACGCTGAACTATTTTTTGGGCTATCTGCTTTATGAGAAGAGCAAAACAAAGCTTTTGAGATCCAAAACGGGAGCAAAAGCCTATGGTTATGGCCATGCATACGGCTACTATGCGCTTCTTCTCTCGTGGCTTCCAGTGATCGGCGATCCTCTGACGCTTGTTGCCGGTATTGTCAGGCTCAGGTTCGTTTGGTTTGTTCTAATTGCGGGCACTTTGAGAATAGCAAGGTACTACTTTTTGACTCTTGTGGTATAATCTGCCATATTTAAACAGTCGGTAATCTTATGAAATATATATTTATTTTTATGCTTATTTTTGTTTCTCTTCATTCCGCGCAAAAGCCTATGCAAAGGGTATCACTTCAGCTTCAGTGGCTGGATCAGTTTCAGTTTGCGGGCTACTATATGGCAAAAGAGAAAGGTTTCTATTCAGATGCGGGTTTTGATGTAGAGATAAAAAAGTTTAGCTATGAAACAGATGCGATAGAAGATGTGCTCAGCGGTAAAACAACTTACGGCATAGGTCGCTCAAGCCTTATCTGGAACTATGCTAAAGGGAAAAAGATATCTTTGCTCAGCGCTGTATTTCAATCTTCGCCGCTTACTCTTATAGCTCTTCATTCTTCCAATATAAAGACCATAAAAGATTTTAGTGGAAAAAAAATCATGATTACTGACGATGCCGTCTCAACAGCATCAGTTCACGCCATGATAAAATCATCAAATATAGATGAAAGAAACATTGAGTTTAAGAAACATACTTTTGATCTTGAAGAACTGATTAACGGGAAGATTGATCTTTATGCCGGTTACATCTCAAATGAGCCGTATTTACTAAAAGAAAAGGGTATAAAATATAAGCTTTTTTCTCCAAAAGACAAAGGCTTTGATTTTTACAGTGATATACTCTTTACTTCACATGAGAATGTCCAAAAAAATCCTCAGAGTGTCGATGCTTTTAATAAAGCATCTATAAAAGGATGGGAGTATGCTTTTAAAAATATAGATGAAACGGTTGAGCTGATCTATAAAAAGTATAACCCTGTCAAGAAGACAAAAGATGCCATAAAGTTTGAAGCACTAGAGTTAAAAAGAATTGCATATATGAAAGATATTCCTTTTGGAAGCGTCAGAACAGACAAGATAGAGCGAATACTTGATATATATAGAGTGATGGGGATTGTTGATACCGATGTTGATATAAGTGAGCTTATATTTAACAACAGAGATGTATTTTTGACAAAAGAGGAGCAGGAATACCTTAGGAACAAGAAAGAGGTAAAGGTCTGCGCGATATCATCAATGCTGCCTCTTAGCGATATTGAACACAATGATTTTATAGGAGTAGCGGCTGATATTTTAAATCTTACAAAAAATAATATCAATATTGCCTATAAGTACGTACAAAGCAACAGCTGGGAAGATGCTTTTAAGAAAGTCTCAACCAAAGAGTGCGATATTTTGCCTATGTCTGTGCAAAAGAGAGAAGAGACGGATATAAGGTATACATCTTTTTATCATTATGAGCCATTGGTAGTAGTAACAAGAAAATTGCAAAACTATATCATAGATATAGACAGCACTATGGATAAAGAGTTCGTAGTGGTTAAAGGAAACCCTTTTGTAGAGGGTTTGAAAAAGAGATATCCGTGGATAAAACTAAACTATGTCGATTCATTAAAAGACGGGTTTAGAGCTGTTGAAAGAGGAAAATACTATGGATATATAGATACTCTTATCAGTACGGCATATGCTTTTAAAAATAGCTCTAACGCACATCTGAAAATATCTGGACAGTTTGATGAAAAAATAGGTATATCTTTCGGGGTAAGAAGTGAGGATGACCTTTTATTTGCTATTTATGAAAAATTATCAAAAAATCTCAAACATCCTGACGTGCATAATTTTTTTAACAACTGGGTCTCAGTTAATTATGTAAGCAGTGTAAGATTTGAATATCTAAAAGAGATACTATTTTTGATCTTTGTTATCATCTTTATATTTTTCTATCGCCAGCATATTTTAAAGAAGAAAAATAGCGAACTTGAGGAGCTAAAGGACAAACTGCTTGAGCTTAACCAGACGCTGGAGCTTAAGATATCAGATGCTGTAAACGAAATGCAGAAAAAAGATACATATATGCTGCACAAATCACGTTTGGCGCAGATCGGTGAGATCGTAAGCATGATCGCGCATCAGTGGAAACAGCCTCTTAGTACCATATCTGCTCTCAACATATCTATGATAATGGCAATAGAGCTTGAGCAGTATGATCTCTCTGATAAGAAACAGCAAAAAGAGTTCTTGGAGTTTTTGGATAATAAGCTTAAAAAGATTGAGTTTTATACAAATAATATGGGCCAGATAATAACAGATTTCAGTGATTTTTACAGACCCAACAAACATCAGGAAGAGTGTACATTAAATGACCCTGTTTTTCAAGTTTATTGGCTGTTGGAAGGGAATTTGGCATCCGAAAACATAGATCTATATTTAGAACTCAGCTCAACAAGCAAAGTAAATCTTTTTAAAAATGAGTTTGTTCAAGTATTGGTGAACATAATAAACAATGCACGAGAGCAGTTCAATGAAAAAGGAGTTGAGGAAGCACAAATCTCCATAAAAAGTTATGACAGGGATAATGTAGCTGTTATGGAGATAAGCGATAATGCCGGGGGGATAGACAAAGATATAATTGACAAGGTTTTCGATCCTTATTTTTCAACAAAGTTTGACAAAAACGGTACAGGGCTTGGACTTCATATGTCAAAAAACATCATCAAACAGCATCTTGATGGTAAACTTTATGTTGAAAATATCCAAAACGGAGCAAAATTTATAATCGAAGTAGGTATAAGCAAGGATGAGAATGAAAAATAGAGTAGTCATTGTCGGAGCAGGCGGGGCAGGGCTTGTCGCCGCTTTAAATGCCCACCAAGACGGTGCGGAGGTAGTTGTAGTTACAAAAGAGTATCCGACAAGAAGCCAGACATGCATGGCACAGGGAGGTATAAATGCCGTTTTGCATGAAAGAGAAGGCGACAGCGTTGAGATACATATTCAAAATACGCTTAAATCTGCAAACGGCTTGGCTGACGAGGAGGCGGTTAGGTATATGTGTGAGGAAGCTCCGTATGCAGTAAGATGGCTTGACAGCATCGGGGTCTGTTTTAGCAGAACAAAAGAGTCGCAAATTGCCCAAAGAAAACTTGGCGGTGCTTACGGGGCACGTGCTTGTTACGCTCAGGATTATACTGGTCTGAAAATTCTTCATACACTATACGACAGATGCTTGGCTGAGGGAATCAAGATATTAAACGAGAGATATTTGCTCGATCTTATAACCGAACTTGACGGGAACGGTCAAAAATATATCTGCGGCGTGAGTCTGCTTGACAAAAGAAGCGGCGAGGTAGAGATATTGGAGGCCTCAAGTGTCATCTTGGCAACCGGCGGATACAGCAGGGTATATGAGAAATACTCGACAAACTCGCTATCTTCTACGGGTGACGGGATAGCAGCCGCTATTAGAGCAGGGGCAAGGGTGAGTGATATGGAGTTCGTTCAGTTTCACCCCACCTCACTAAAAGGATCTTCTATCTTGATCTCCGAGAGTGCGAGAGGTGCCGGCGGGCATCTTTTAAACTCAAGAGGCGAGAGATTCGTGAATGAGCTTCTGCCACGTGATGAGGTCTCAAAAGCGATCCATGATGAGATTGCAAAGGGTGAGGATATCTATCTTGATATCCGCCATTTGGGAGCGGAATTTATAGAAAAAGAGCTTCCTCAAGAGGCTAAGCTGGCAAAACTTTATGAAGATGTGGATCCCGTACATGATCTTATACCTATAAAACCATCAGCGCATTACACTATGGGCGGTATAGAGGTAGATGCTTCTTCTTCGACATCTATTAGCGGACTCTTTGCGGCAGGAGAGTGTGCAAACCACAGAGTCCATGGAGCAAACAGGCTTGGAGGAAACTCTCTTTTAGAACTTGTCGTATTTGGCAAACAGGCGGGAGTAAGCGCTGCAAAATATGCTAAAAATTTCTCTAAAGAGAACTCTCTTGTAAAACAGAAAGAGATTTTTGAGAATGAGATCGCAGATATAAAGAGATATGCAAACGAGATAAATTTTTATGAAAAGCAAGCTTGTCTGGGTGATCTTTTTTATAAAAATGTAGGGATAAAGAGAGACAAAGCGGCGCTGCAAGAGACTCTAAAATCAGTGCAGGAGATGAAAAGCTCTCTGCCTAAGATGGGCGTTGGTGATAAAACAAAAGAGTACAATACAAATCTTATAGAGTTTTTGGAGTTTAAAAATATGCTTACGGTTGCAGAGATGATCGTATTAAGTGCCATAAGCAGGCAAGAGAGCAGAGGTGCACACTTTAGGATAGATTTTCCAGAAGCAGATAAAAGTTATGAAGTGCATACGGTCGTAGATGCAGATAAGAGGGTGAGCTATGAAAATTAATATTCAAAGGCAGAGCATTGTAGCGTACGATATAGAAATGGAGGGCGCGACCCTTTTAGAGGTTCTAAATGAGATAAAAAGAACCAAAGAACCGTCGCTTGCATATAGCAGCGGATGCAGAAGCGGTGTCTGCGGAAGCTGTGCGGTAAGAGTGAATGGACGTGAAGTTCTGGCGTGTTCATATCAGGCGCAAGATGGTGATTTGGTAGAGCCGCTCCGTAATACTCCTGTTCTTCGCGATCTGGTCGTCGATATGGACAAAGCTTATTTATTTAATTCAAAGGCAAAGGCGTGGCTGAGTTCGCTTGCAGAGAATGTAGATCTTTCAGAGGATAATCAGCATATAAACGAACTCCAAAGTGACTGTATTATGTGTGCTTCTTGTTATAGCGCTTGCCCGGTATATGCGGTAAACGGGGAGTTCTTAGGACCGTTTTCGCTAACAAGAGTTTGGCGCTATGTTAGCGACAAAAGAGAGCCCGATCCAAAAGAGAAGATAGATGCAGTGCAGAGAGATGGTGTCTGGGACTGTACTTTGTGCAATGAGTGTACGCTTGTCTGCCCTCAGGGCATATCAAGCAAGGCGGATATAGAAAAACTAAGGGCAAAAAGTTCTATATTAGGTTATATGGATCCGAGTTTTGGCAGTTTCGGCGGAGGATTTGGCGGCGGTTTTAATGACGGAAGCCCTGTTTTTTAAAACAACTAACAATATGTTATAATCTGCCATTATGTTATAAGGGGTTTTAGATATGGCAAAAGAACACTCGTTTGATATTAGTGCAAAAATAGATATGCAGAACTTTAAAAACGCTATAAATCTTGTCGATAAAGAGGTTGCAAACCGCTACGATTTCAAGGGAACGGCTTATGAGGTCAATTACAGGGAGAAAGATAAGCTTTTGGTACTGGTTGCTTCAAGCGATAACAAACTCGACGCACTTAAAGATATTGTTATAGCCAAGCTTTTAAAACAAAATCTTTCCTCAAAAGTGCTTGAAGAACTTAAAACAGAAGATTCAAGCGGCAATAACAGAAAGGTGACATTTAAAATAGTTGACTATATTGAGTCAAAAGAGGCTAAAAAAATTGCAGCAGAGATAAAAAACCTCAAACTAAAAGTTACTGCTCAGATAGAGGGAGACTCAATAAGAGTCAAAGGTAAAAATCTTGATGATCTGCAAAAGGTAATCAGAGAGATCAGAGCAATGGAGTGGGAAGCCCCGCTTGTTTTTGAAAATATGAGATAGGGAGGGTATTTTTATGATAAAACTAACTATTTCAGATGCTGCCGAAAAACTCGGTGTCTCAAAAGAGGCGATCCATAACCGCATAAGAAGAGGATCGCTGGAGAGTGTTTTGGAAAATGGAGTAAAGCTTGTTTTACTTAACAAAGAAAAGGGGCTGAAAGCTCAGCCGCAAAGAACGGCCGCTAGAAAAACGGCATCGCCCGCCGATGAGAGATATTATAAGTTTTTGGAAGAGCAAAATGCAAAACTTCAGCAAAAAGTCGAGACTCTCCAAAGTGAAACAAGAGCTTTAAGAGACCAAAAAGAGCAGATGCTTATAGAAGAGAGAAAAAAGATCGAGCAGATATATAAAGAGAAAGACGAACAGTTAAAAAGTATTATAAATGCGATCTCTTCAAAGTTTATCTTAAATGCTCCGCAAGAGCCGCTTGAAGCTGAGATAGAACATATCCAAAGTGAGGATACGGCAGCGGAGAAGAGGCTGGTTCCTCTTGGAAAATATCTAAAGAGCAAAAACTTATCAAAGAAAAAAAGAGCAAAAATAAAAGATGAGTTTAAAGCAAGAGCGCAGAATGATCCAAGGGTTATTGAAATAGATAAAAAGTACTATATTGATCTGCAGAAATATGACTATAGCGACTTTTCACTCTAAAATAGATTCTCTTTAGAGCTCCCCTTAAGGGTTTTGAGGGTAAAATTGCACCTTCTAAACGGACAGCTGGCCGAGTGGTCGAAGGCGCACGCCTGGAACGCGTGTATAGTGCAAGCTATCGAGGGTTCGAATCCCTCGCTGTCCACCACTATCTTAAGCTACTAACCTAATCATCCAAAGAGTAGCCCATCAACTTGCTTGTCTTTTCATCTATGGCATCTATATGTTCACTGTTATCGTGGCCGTGAATCAGAGCGAATTTCAAAAGATAATTTTTCTCTATATTGTGAATTTTTTCATCCAGAAAAAGTGTATTCGGAGCATTTAATCTTTTCATGGCTTTTTCTCTTATGTCAAACAAATTATCTGCAGATGCTTCAACAATTCCCATCTCTTCTATCTTTTTTTGTTCGTGCAGATACTCTTGGGAGTTCTTATAATCATCAGTTCCAATTTTGGTTATCTCTTTTTTTATATCTTTTATGTATTTATTTTTATCTTGAAGAACCAGAAACATACCTACACTAAAAAGTCCTATTGAAATTGCTATCAATATTATCAATACTTCCATACCGTTACTTTCCTTTTTCTCGATTTTGACGATTATATCTTTGTGCGAATTCTATTTTGCTTAATAGGTTTTATTTTTTGTTGGGTATAATAACTAAAAAAGAGCGGTGTCAGTGGAAACAGAGTTTATTATAAAAGCAATTATCGGACTAATTATAGTTTTGGCTGTTTTGATTTTTTTACTTTTTTTAGAGCCTGGTAAAAATACAAAGAGCGAGGAGAGAGGCACCCTTGCGGCCGAAGTAAAAAAAGAGACTAGCGAAGAACCTAAGGAAGAGCCAAAAAAAGAGGATGACTCTTCTATAAATACCGATCTGTTTCATCTGGTTGATATCATAAAAAACAGAAGATCAAATGCCGACACTCTTGCAGAAACTTTGGAGCTCGTTATAAAACATCATGGAAAAGTTCATAAAAAACTAGGGCTCAGACCGCATCCCGATTTCGATACATATATAGACATCCTCTTTACCATATGCAGGCATCCAAACGCAAACAAGGATATGATCATAACTTTTGATAGAGAGCTTGAGAGGCTCAATCCTGAGTATAAAAAAGAGATAAATGAGGCGATAGCAAAAGGTTTGAACTCCAGAGGGTTTTAATCCAGCTCTAGAGTTTCAGTAACTTCTCCCTGTACTATGTAAATACCTTTTTCTTTTAGCATATCAAGCGTATAGATATCGCTTACTCCTACTGCAATCAGCGATATTCCTACACTGTCGGTTATCAGTCTTAGTGATGAGATAGACTGATCACTCTGCGTCAAGAAGTAGCTGCTCTCAGCTTTTATATATGAAGGTCTTAAATCCTGCAGATATTGATAGTCCTCGCTCTCTCCTATGAATTCAAAGATACCTATATCTATACTGTATCTTCTAAATAGCTCTATATATTCTCTAATATTTTTAGAATCTTGGCGTACCAGCCTATCTGGAAGTTCAATAATAAGTTTGAACGGTAGCATAGCTGCATTCGCACGCAGAAGCTCGCTTATGCTATGGTAAGTATCCTGCTTTTCCAGATACTCTTGAGGAAGTCTTAGAGAGTATGTTGAAGTGCTAAGAAGAGTAAGAGAGTCGTTAAAAAGCATAGCTACTATTTTTTTATAAATATCGCAGCTAAGACCGGATTGGATAGCAGGAGCCATAAATTGAGCATAGCCATAAGAGCTGTTTTTATCTAAAATAAGATGGATGCTAAGAACATTATGAACTATTTTTTTGTGTTTTGTATCTATAACGCTCCACGAAATAAAGCTAAATCTGTTCTTGTCTATAGCTTTGTTAATAAGAAGTTTCCAAGCTTCTTTACCCATAACTTCGACAGCAGTGTCCGCTTTTTCCAGATGTATATGCTCATGGTTGAATTTTGCTTGTGCAAGGGCGTTGTCTGAGCGCGAAAAGAGTTCTGAAATAGTGTCTTTGTGGTTGTATTCATATATTCCTATTGAGACAAAAGTCTCAATCTGGTTAAGTCCAGCAGAATCTATTGCATTAAAACAGTGTTTTTGTATGCTTTTTGCAAGCTCGATCGCATCGCTGCCTGAGTATCCCGGCAGAAAGATGGAAAATTCAGTGCCGTTGATTCTGGCAATAATAGAGTCGTTTATATCTTTTGTATTTTTTCTAAAGATCTCAGCAACGGCTACAAAGAGTTTGTCTACATGCTGATGCCCTATCTTCTCATTTGCCTCGATTATGCCGTTAAAAGCCACGATCATGTTTATACCGCTCTCATATGAAGCGTCGACTTTAAGATATGCAGGCAATCTGTCAATAAGGTATTTGCGATTTTTAAGCTGGGTGCTTTCATCGACATACTCAAGTTCTTTGTGTGCTTTTAACTCCTCATTTCCTTTGTCAAACATTGCTTTGACTTTTGAGACCATATTGTTCATTCCAAGAACGACATCCGCAAGTTCTTTAGTATAAGGAATCTTCTTTTGGATAATAAACTCGTTTTTGGTGATCGCTGACGCCTGTTTCTGCACCTCTTTTAAAGGTATAAGAACAGCATGCAAAAGGAGATTAAGGATTATTAGAGAGAGTATGGCGATAACTACAAACGAGATGAGCAGATCTGTAAAAATTGTATAGAGCTGTTTATATGCGTATGTCGAGTCGCTCTGTACGCTTAGTATGCCTACTTGACTCCAGCCTGCAGAGACATTTGCAGATGCGACCGGTGCTTTTAGACTTATTAATTCCCTAAACCATTCAGGAACAACTACAATGTCACTCTCTATCACTCTTTCGTAAAGAAGATTTTTTTCAATGTCAACAAGCAGTATTCTGCGGTAGTTTCCGCTGTCAAAGTTCGCGTTTATCATGGTAGACATCATAGAGAGATCTCCGTTGGCGCCTCCAAGTGAAAGACTGAGCGAAGTTGCCGTATTTTTGGCATCTTCATAAAGTCTCTCAGCAACGCCTCTGTTCGCACTCTGAAAGTTTAGTATAAGTACGGTAGTCAATATCATAAGTAAGAACAGTGATAATAGTAAAGCCATCTGTTTAAAAAGCGTCATATTTTTTTCCTTTGCATGTTGAGTTTTAGTTCATCCCATTTTTTATGGGACTTTTCATTATCGCCTATTTCATCGAGTACATCGCCGTTAAAGTTATAGATCGGGGTTAGATCTTTCCTTTGTGATGCAGGAAATATCTTGCGGTTGTAGTTGTCTAAAACAAGCGGTTCGCTTTTTGGTGTTTCAAAGTAGGTCAGAACCATATGAGGCTCTTTGAATTTTGTAGAGCGTACATAGGTGAAAAAGAGTTTTTTATAATCTACCCCAATGTATTTTAGAGCAAAATATTTACTGATAACATAATCTTCGCAATCCCCTCTATCCTTGCCCAAAAACTCCCAAGGTGTAGCCCAGTAGTCGCTTTTACCGTAGACTTTCATATCGCTGGAGTATCTGACTTCGTTGAAAAAATCGTTCACGGCTTCAAGTTTTTCAAGATCCGTTTTATATCTTACGTAATCAAGAGTATCCTGAAGCATAGCAAATCTTTTTTTCGCATATATTTTATATTTATTGTTGATTTTTTCCAGAAGAGAATCTTCTACATACGGCTCATCCGCGTGGATTGTATATGCAAACAGCAGTGATAATATTAAAAGCACTTTTAGTTTAAACATGTGACGATTATATCTAAAAATCTCTGATATTACTGCTGTCTTTTATTAAAACCGGATGTCCCCTCTTTATTTTTTATACTTATAGTTTGGGCATATTTTTTTAGATAACTCGGAACGGCTCTGCCTTTTATTTTCATCATATCTTCAAGCATGTTTTTTGCCACAAACGGAGCATCTAGCTTTTTTATTTCACTCAGATATTGAAACAGAAGTTCGCCAAGCCTCTGCAGGGAGATCTGCCATGTGGAATCGGTCCTAGAGTATACCCAGATGCTAAAGTCGTAAAAGTTTTCAAACACACTTCCATCTTGCCATATCAGCCTTACGCTCTTTTTAAAGTTGCCGCTGTTGTAGGTAAGGTCCCAAAATCTTGCGAATCTCTTCATTGTCTGTATATCCGCAAATGAGAGGGTTGAGGTCTGAAGCACGTCATATGGAGGTATGTCGCTGTATATCATCTCGCACTCTATGTCGTGACGATTTATATATGTGCCGGATAGTTTTTTAAGAATTCCTATCTGTATCTCACTGTTGCTCAAATTTACCAGTTCATCAAGATTGGATCCAAAGCTCTCAAGTGTTTCGCCTGGAAGTCCTACAATCAAATCAAGATGCATATGGGCATGAGTATGCTCTTGCAAAAAGCGAATATTGTCTTTAATTTTATCAATTTTTAAAGGTCTTGAGATATTTTCGGCGATTTGCGGATTAAGAGTTTGTATACCTATTTCAAGTTGCAGTGCACCTTCGGGGAAAAGTGCGATCTTGGTCTTTAGCGAATCGGGAAAATGGTCTGGTACAACTTCAAAATGGGCAAAATACGGAGGTTCTTTCGCTAGAAAAAAGTCTAGCAGTCTGTTGGCTGTTTTAATATTCAGGTTAAATGTTCTGTCTATAAATTTAAAGTTTCTGGCTCCTCTCTGCCAAAGAAGCTCAAACTCTTCTAGGAGTTTCTCAAGATTAAAAGCCCTTACCTTCTCATCCATTGAAGAGAGGCAAAACTCACATTCAAAAGGGCATCCGCGCGAAGCTTCGACATAGATATATCTGTTTTTTATATCATCATCCGTATAAAATCTGTATGGAAGCTCTATGTTTTTAAGCGATGGCATACTCATTTTAACGATTTTCTCATTGGCGGAGTTGTTGAAGATCTTGACACATAGCTCATAAAAAGCAAGATCGCCCTCTCCTTGGATGATAAAATCCGCACTATCCAGATTTACTCTAAATGGTTCGTGCGAGACTTCAGGTCCTCCCAAGATGATTTTTGTTTGCGGAGATACTTTTTTTATGAGGTGAATAAGCTCACTTACTTCAGAGACATTCCATATATAGACACCGATCCCTATTATCTCTGGTCTATGCGCAAGAAGTTTTTCTGTAATGCTCTGCACAGCGTCATTGATGCTGAATTCAAGTATCATGGCATCATCTTGGAGCTCTTTTAAGTTTGCATATAGATATCTAAGTGCAATAGAGGTATGTGTAAATCTTGAGTTTAAAGTTGTCAGTATGATTTTTTTCATAAGGGAAGTTTAGCATAATTATCCACCCCTAAGGGGGGGGGAGGAAGGAATGGATAATAAAATAATTTATAGGTTGTATCTTCTCAAAAATGAAAGGGGTTGAACATAATTGAGATACATAATTATATTAATCATAAGTTAATAGCAGGTAAATAATTTAAAATTCTTTCACAATATTGTCAAGTTGTTTAAACATTTCATCTGCCGCATCTTCCATCTCTTTGAAATTTTGAACTATTTTGTCTATATTTTCGCTCTTAAATGTTGTATTGTTTTTAATAAAAGAGAGATTACCCGCAATAGAACTGTGAACTTTTTTATGAACCTGTCCTATGGCTTTGTATGCATTTGTATGCCCGAAATACTCTGCTCCCTCATTAGCGTACCATTTACCTATATTGCAGCTCATAGGGTCCTTGTATACGTAAGACTCTTTAGAATCGAATATTGATGAGTAGGCATCCGTTTTAAACAGTGCAAGCTCTACTTTCATTGAAGTCGCCATCAGTCTGCTCTCTATTTTTCTGGATGTATCGGCTGACTGCTCGGCAGATCTGTTTAGTTGAGAGAATGTCTCTTCGAACTCATTTACGACACTGTTTGATGTTTGTGCAATCTCTGAAATATTGTCAGAGTTAGCGCGTATATCGTTAGAGTCTTGCTGGAGCGTAGATATTGTTATCTCTATCTCATTTGTAGCTTTTTGGGTTCTCTCTGCAAGTTTCCTTACCTCATCGGCAACAACGGCAAATCCTCTTCCGTGTTCACCTGCGCGTGCAGCTTCGATTGCGGCATTAAGTGCCAGCAGATTTGTCTGGTCTGCTATATCTTTGATCAGCCCGACTACAACCGATATCTCATTTGATCTATGTTCAAGATTTACGATTGCATCATGCGAAGATGAGATAAGGTTTACAAGAGTATTGAAGCTCTCGCTTATATCTTTAACGTCTTGAAGGCTTTTTGATGATAGAGCCGCCGTTGTTTTTGACACGTCCGCGATTGCCGTGGAATCTTTTTGTGCAAGAGTTATATCGTTATGTATCGTCTCAAAAGCGTTGCTTGCTCCGCCGCTTAGGTCATTTAGCTTTTGTGAGAGCTCGCCTTTTGTTTTAGATGTGATCCCTTCTGCGATATAACCCATGATTCCGTTAAGTTCTTTTGATGTGCTAAAAAAACTTCCGTGAAGTCCTGATGCATATGTAAGCCTGTAGTTTTTGCCTCGTGAAGCGTACTCTATAGATGCATGAACATCTCTCATAAATGCTTCGAGCTGATCAAGTGCATCGTTGAGGCTCCATGCAAACTGTGATTCAATAGAGTCGTTGTCCGGTATATGTGTAACACGTCCTTCAAGCTCTCCGTCTGCTACCTCTTTTAAAACTTTTATCATCGACTGGTAGGTCGGAGATTTAAGTTCGCAGTCGTTATCTACTCTTATAAAGGCAGAAGCTATTAAAACTATAAGCATTAAGCCTGAAAGTATAAAGTTTTGAATAAGCAGCGCATAGATTCCAACGGATATTACCGCTAAAAAGAGTAGGGCGCTTTGTCTATTTTTGAAGAGAGATGATAAGTTCGTCATAACCTACTCCTTTTTCTTGTAATATGTCCGTTAAAACTTTAAATGAAGCCTCTACGCCTTCGCTTTTCTCAACTCTTATCATCTCTTTGTATAGCGGTATGATTACTTTTAGGGCTTCAGGGTTCGGTTTTCTTCTGACCGAGTAGTAACCTATGATCTTTCCGTCTTTGTCAACAGAAGCGGTTACATTGGTAAATACCCAGTAGTGATTGTCGTTTTTTGTTTTGTTTACGACAAATGCGAAGACCTCTTGTTTTGTAGGGATGGTATCCCATAGAAATTTGAAAACAGCCTTTGGCATATCCGGATGTCTTATGATGCTGTGCGGTTTTCCGAGAAGTTCCTCTTCCTTGTACTCCGCCATTTTCATAAATATTTTATTGCAGTAGGTTATCTTACCTTTCAGGTCCGTTTTGGATACAATAAAGTCATTGTCTGCCATCTCTTTTTGCATAAAAATACCTTTTTGATTAATTAGTGGGGATTACTTTGTCTTCCAATAATCCTAAAAATATTGTCAGAATTGTAGCATAAGTTTAAAGTTTTTAAGAGTACTTTTATTTAAAATTATAAAAAAATTTGATAATAAAAAGGGAATGGAAGATGGATGTGGAGGTTGAAATAGTTTTGCAAAAGTATATTTTTGCTATTTTCCAATAGACTCTTCAACCATCTCATCAAGTTTTGAAAATAGCTTGTCTGAGGCATGTTCCATATCTATGAAGTTTTTAACGATTTGTTCAGGGTTCTCTTTTTTTAGTACACTTTTTTCTTTTATGAAAATCTGATTTTTAAAAACTGCATTGTGGAGTTCTGCATGCAGCGGTCCGATCTCTTGAAATGCTTTTATGTGACCAAAATCTTCTCTTCCTGCTCCTTTGTACCATATTCCCATTCTGCAGTTTTCGTGGTCGACAAATGTTTTTTGTGCATCTTGATCCAACACTGCACTGTAAGCAGTTGATTTAAACAGAACATGGTCAACTTTTAAAAGTGTGGTAAACATTCTGTTTTGAATTTTTACGGAGGCATCAGATGATTGGTTTGCATAAGAGTTCAATTCATTAAATGTCCCCTCAAATTCGTTAATGACTTCGCTTGAGCTTTGCGCGATTTCAGATATCTCATCCGAGTTTGATCGCATCTCGTTCGCTTCTTGTTGAAGAGTAGAGATGTTGATCTCTATCTCTTGAGTAGCCTTTTGGGTTCTCTCCGCAAGTTTTCTTACCTCATCAGCAACGACTGCAAAGCCTCTTCCGTGCTCACCGGCACGTGCTGCTTCGATTGCCGCGTTAAGAGCCAGCAGGTTAGTCTGGTCGGCTATGTCTTTTATTAGGGCCGCTACATGGGAAATCTCCTGGCTTCTTTGTTCGAGACTTATGATGGCACTGTGGGATGAGGATATGGAATCAACCAGAACGTTTAGTTTTTTGCCTATCTCTATAACACTTTGCAGACTTTTTTCAGACGATAGAGCTGTTTTTTTTGAGAGCTCCGCTATCTCTGTCGAATCGTTTTGCGAGTTGCTTATATCTTTTTGTATCACCTCAAGACCAGCACCGATTCCTCCGCCGAGTTCGCTAAGCTTTGATGACAGGTCGCCTTTGATCTTTGTTTCGTAGTCGTTGGCTATGCATGAAATTGCCATATTTAGCTTTTCGGATGTGGAGCGGAAGATTCCATGCAGACCGGTTGGATTTGTAATTCTGTATGTTTCCCCGAGCGAAGCGCTCTCTATAGAAGTCTCTACATCTCTCATAAATGCTTCGAATTGATCAAGAACGTTGTTGATAGTCCATGCAAAAGCCGCCTCTTTAGAGCCGTCGTTTGGTATGTTCGTTATTCTTCCGCTAAGTTTGCCGTCGGCTGCGTCTTTTAATACTTTTATCATCAGATCCTGCATCTGCCGATGGGTGCTTTTCTTACTGCCGGTTTTGTTAGCGCTGGTTTTGAAGAGAGATAATAAGCTCATTGTAGCCTACTCCTTTTTCTTGTAATATGTCCGTTAAAACTTTAAACGATGCGTCTACCCCGTTGCTTTTTTCTACGTCTAGCATTTTTTTATAAAGCGGAGCGATGACCTCTAAGGCTTTTTCATTAGGTTTTCTTCTAACAGAGTAGTAGTCGGTGATACTCCCGTCGGCATCTACGGAGGCCGTTATATTTGCATATACCCAGTAGTCGTTATCGTTTTTTGTTTTGTTTACTACATAGGCAAAAACTTCCTTTTTCTTGGGAATGGTCTCCCATAGGTATTTAAAAACGGCTTTGGGCATATCCGGATGTCTTATGATGCTGTGCGGCTTGCCGATAAGTTCGTACTCTTTATACTCTGCCATATCCATAAAGATTTGGTTGCAGTATGTTATGCGTCCTTTTAGATCTGTTTTGGAGACTATAAAGTCTTCATCGTTTAAGGTTTTTAACATCTATATTTCCTTATTTTTGCAGCTTCTAAAATTATATATAAAAATTGTCTTTAAATTGTGATTAAGGTTTGATTTTATATATTTACTTAAGTTTTGAATATCGTCATACAACATCTTTATATCTTTAAGATATAATCTCGCATGTCATTTTTATTAGCAGTTTTTTACTTTTTTTACTTTTCTATCATCGGGGTATATATAATATTTCTGCCGAAGGTATTGTCCATGGCAGGCTACTCTGCAAGTGATATAGGCATAATATTTGCGGCAGCTCCATTGGTGCGATTTATTGTTCCTTTTGCATTTATAAAAGGGTTGAAAATAAATGTAAAGAGCTTCAATATATCGCTTCTTATAATGTGTTTTAGCGCCGTATCATTTTACTTCTCACTTGATAGTTTTTATAAACTTCTTTTCTCAAATATCACTCTCGGGGTAGGACTTAGTATAGTTCTTCCATACGTAGAGCTTATATCGCTTAAGTATCTGGGCAAAGAGAAGTATGGCAAGATAAGGCTTTTTGGTTCAGTAGGATTTATTTTGGTAGCGATGGTGCTGGTAAAGTTTTTAAGTTCACCTAGTGTCGCACTTGTATATCTATTGGTTTTGACGTTTGTTACAGCCGCTTTTGCCTATGTTATTGCAAAGAGGGCGGATGCTCTCTTGGACAGGAGTGAAGAGGCTACCAATGATATAGATATTTTAAAAGATTGGAGATTATGGGCAGGGCTGACGCTTATGCAGGTGAGTTTCGGTTCATTTTACAACTTTTTTACTATCTACGTAACCGATCACGGAGTTACTCTTGATATAACGGTCTATTTATGGAGCTTTGGAGTTGTCGTTGAGATTTTTATGCTCTATTTTCAAGGAGCGCTTCTTCGCAGAAATCTTCTTTTGATACTGCAATTGACTACATTTGTAACTGCTCTTAGATGGTTTATAGTATTTACTTTTCCTGATAATGTGACAATGCTATTTATATCCCAGGCTATTCACGCGCTTAGTTTCGCGCTGTTTCACTCTGCTGCGATCAGTTACCTGTTTTATCTTTATAAGCACAAATCTTTGGCTCAGCAGTTCTTTTCCGGAATAACCTACGGCTTTGGAGCGTTTGCAGGAGCACTTATTGCAGGATATGTATATGAGCTCTACCCGAGTTACCTCTTTTTAAGTGCGACTCTCATCGCACTTGCGGCAACCTACTCTCTGTATATTTGGGGCATCAGTTTAAAAAAGGCTAATAATCAACCATAATATAAAAAGCAACTATGGTTTTTTTTATTTTTGTTCCTCTTGCTGTATATGTATGCTCATTTGAGGGAATGGAATGGATATGCCCTCTGCATCAAATGCAAGCTTGACTTTTTCTATCATATCAAAGTGGACATCCCAGTACTCTTCGGTTTTTACCCAGACGCGAAATACAAAATTTACGCTGTTGTCTGCAAGCTCCCCGACCGCTACAAAGGGAGCAGGATCATGAAGAACCCTCTCATCCTCTTTTGTAATCCTTGTCAATATCTCTTTGGCGAGTTTTAAATCGTCATTGTAGTCAATACCGAAAACAAGGTTTATTCTGCGTGTCGGCTTGCTTGAGTAGTTTGTTATATTCGAGCCTATAACCGAAGAGTTTGGAATCATTATGGTTTTATTATCCGGTGTTGCCATTATTGTTGAGAAAAGATTTATCTCCTCTACCGTGCCGGATGCGCCTGCTGCATCAATGAAATCCCCGACCCTAAAAGGTCTAAAGATGATGATTAGCACGGCAGCACCGATATTTGAAAGTGAGTCTTTAAGTGCCAGACCGATAGCTAAAGATGCGGCACCGAATACTGCTAAAAACGATGTGGTGTTAATGCCAAGCGCATTTAAAGATGCCAGAATAATAACAATTAGCAGAGCAAAGTAGATAACATTTTCTAAAAACTCAACAAGCGTGAGATCGACCTGAGCTTTTAGCATTAATTTTTTTATAAAGGCAGTGACCTTTCTCACTCCCCATTTTCCTATTAAAAAGATTGCTACAGCGGCAATTATCTTTAAGCCGTACTCACTTGCATAAACAATAGCTAAGTCGCTATATTTTGATATGTCCATGTTATATCCTTGGCTTGATTTTTAAGGATTATAACAAAACGGAAATTAAAAATTAAAGATAAAAGAGGTGTTTTGCGTAAAGTCGTATTTTTCAACGCCTACAGGAGGTTTGCTGTCAGTATCATAGGATAGGCTAAACTTTAAAAAAAGATTCTTATAGACACTTAGTTTCAGTTCGACCTCATGAGATTGAACGTTGTCGCTAAGATCGTTGATTTTGGGCTGATAGTAGAGAGTATATGCGATCGATGAGTCGGTACTAAAATTTACAGAGTATGCAAAATATGCATTTGCTCTTATGTTTTCTTCCGATGGATTAACAAGCGGATTGTTGTATTCGATATCTTCGTAAAAAGCGCCGAGACCAAGATAGCCTCTTGAGTTTTGCACTATATCTTGAAGTTTGAATCTGGCTCCAAGACCGGCTATGGCTCTGCTGCTTATGTTTTTGAATTTATCATTTTGGAGTTGTAAAAAGGCTTCACCTCTGACTATCTCTTGTGTCAGAGCATGAATATATCTTGCATGTGAAAAGAGTTTATTCGTGTTTTCTTGATTATTTGCTTTGCC
>JBFEYZ010000003.1:0-27024 GCA_041561855.1 Sulfurimonas sp.
AGAGACAGTGCAAAACTTCTTGTCTATGACAGAGCTGCGGATGAGATCTCTCATCTAAGATTCTCCGATCTAGAGGGTCTTATACCAAAAGACTGCGCACTTATTTTCAACGACACCAAAGTTATAAAAGCAAGACTCTTTGGCAAAAAGATTAGCGGGGGGAAAATTGAGCTTCTTATAAACAGAGCTCTGAATGCTCACGATGTAAATGTTTATATCAGAGGCAAAGTAAAAGAGAGATCAAATATTTTCTTCAGTGAAGACTTGAAAGCAGAAGTAAAAGAGCTCTGTGAAGACGGAAGCCGAATAGTGAATTTCTATAACAAAACGACACTGCTTCGTTTCGAAGAGCTCCTCCCGATTATAGACAAAATCGGTCACGTTCCTCTTCCTCCCTACATTCAAAGAGAAGACAACAAAGAGGATGAGAGCGAGTACCAAAGCGTGTTTGCAAAAGAAGAAGGTGCCGTTGCGGCTCCAACTGCATCACTGCATTTTACAAAAGAGCAGCACGATAGAGTCTGCAAAAACTTTACGCATGCGTACGTCACTCTGCATGTCGGAAGCGGGACGTTTAAGCCCGTCGAGTGTGAAACCATTACCGAGCATCCCATGCACTCCGAATATTACGCCATAACAGATGAAGCAAAAAAACTTTTGGATTCAGATATAAAGATACTCACTATCGGAACAACCTCCACAAGAACCGTAGAGTTTTATGCAAGAAGCAAAAAGCAAAAAGGTGAGGCAAACCTTTTTTTGCATCCAGAGAACAAACCTATAAGGGTCAATCATCTGCTTACCAACTTTCATCTGCCAAAATCGACTCTGCTTATGCTTGTAGCCTCTTTTACCGGCTTGGAAAAAGCGCAGGAGCTCTACAAAATTGCCATCAAAGAGAAATACAGATTCTACTCTTACGGCGACGCTATGCTTATCTTGTAGGTTCTATCTTAACAGCTCCCTCAAAATCAGCGGCATCCCATATATTTACACACCTCGTTATCGTTCCGGCAGATTATCGGATACAAATTTCCAGTTTATCAATCTCCACCAATTTTCAAGATAATCAGGTCGTGCGTTGCGATAATCTATATAATATGCATGTTCCCAGACATCACATGCCAAAAGTGCGACTTTATTATGTGCTAATGGATTGTCGGCATTAGAGAATCCCTCTATTGACAACTTTTTATCTTCACCCAATACAAGCCAAACCCAGCCTGAGCCGAAAAAAGCAGCTGCTTTATCTAGAAATGATTTTTTAAACTCATCCATCGAGCCAAAATCTCTATCAAGCATATCAGATAGTTCTACCGAGGGGCTGGATGAAGTATTGGTGAGTCCATGCCAATAGAAATCATGGTTATAGACCTGCGCCGCATTGTTAAATATTCCGCCTTTTGAATTTTTTATTATATACTCCAGCGGTTTATCTTTAAATTCACTATCTTCTATAAGGCTATTTAGTTTATTCACATAAGCTGCGTGATGTTTGCCGTAATGGTAACTTATCGTTTCTGATGATATATATGGTTCCAGTGCCGTATCTTCGTAAGGCAACTTCATCAATTCAAACTTCATTTAAAACTCCTTTAACCTATTAGTTTCTTATATGACACTATCTTAAAAAAAATAACATCTTGTTAATAGTGCCGGACTAATAAATTACTTTAACTTATAAAACAGTTTGAAACTCCAAATTACACGACTTGAAGCGTTCCATTCTTTATTGTTATTTTTCCATCTAACTCATACTCAAAAACCTTGGCACCGAATCTTGCTATGGCTTCATCATAAGTCGGACTTTTTTTGCAAAACTCCATAAAAGCATCCTCTTTTATCTCTTGTATATTTTCCGATTTGCAAAATTCTGCTGCAAATGCATCTATGTCATATATCGCTTCAGCTTTTGCCTCTGCAAGAAGTCTGTTTGTTGCTCCGCTATCTCCTATACGATGAGGCAGTACGAATATCTTTTTGCCCATCTTCAGCGCAAACTCTACGCTTCGCATAGTTCCGCTGTCTACTTCTGCCTCTGCAACGATCAAAACCTCTCCAAGAGCAACTACAAGCTCATTTCTCACGACAAAGCTCCACGGCGTTGCTCTAAAGCCTCTCTCAAATTGACTCAGCAGAAGTCCGTTTTTTTGTATATCGTTTAATAGGTTTTTATTTACCGCAGGGTAACGCAGATCTATACCGCAAGGCAGCACCGCGATAGTGTTTTCACTCCCGGCACCGGCATGTGCTGTTGCATCTATGCCCATTGCCCCTCCGCTTACGATACAGACTCCATTTTTTGCCAAAGATGATGATAGTTTTTGAACACACAGCCGTGAGTATTTTGTAGGTTTTCTGCTTCCGACGATTGAGACCTTCACTCTTTTTAAAAGTTCTGCATCCCCGTCATAATAAAGCTCTTTTGGGTAACTTTTCATACTTGATAGTTCAGGAATACTCTCTTGAACTATGCTCATATCAGTATAGCCTGTCTACCAAAACGAGTTCTACTTCCTCAAAAAGGTTTTTCGACTCGTTTATCGCCAAAATTGTATTTGAGTGAGGATGCCCGATTGCAATTGCACTTCCGTGCTCTTTTGCAAACTCGACCGCTTTTTTAATCTGCCCCTCCACATATTTCTTATCAAATTCATGATCTAAAAAAACATCTCTTGAGATATATTTTTTTCCGTAGTTTTTCATAACAGCAGGGACCTTTGTAGAACCGATTGTTCTACTGTCTATAAACTCTATATTGGCCTTGTCAAGAGCATATACCAGCTTATTTACGGCAACCTCGTTAGATGTAAACTTACTACCGGTATGATTGTTTATATGTCTTACGTTTGGAAAAAGCTTTTTTATCTCCGCTACTCTTTGCGTGATAACTTCTTGTGAATCACCAACTTTAAGGGTAAAAGGCTCCTCTTTTGTAAAGTTCTCTGCCTCCATCGGCAGATGCACCATATAAAAGCTCTCTTTTGAGGCCAAAGTATGAGAGTTAGGTCTATATTTGCTAGGAGGCAAAAAAGACATTGTTATTGGAATGTTTAGACTCTTTATAGCATTTACATGTGACCTAACACTTACGTCATCTATAATGATGGCAAGCATTGGTTTATGCGCGCTCTTTACCGCCTCTCTTATAGGAGGCTTAGGTAATATGTCACCCTCTACCTCATGTGAAGCGTCCTCATATTCACTAACGCTTCCAGGCTCTTTTATAGCAATTTTGCTCTCTTTTTTAAGCACCTCTTTAAGTCTGTCGTTAATATCTAAATCTTTTGTTTTAGCGGCTGACTCTTCAAGCTTTTTAAGCATCGATAGTTTTTTCTCTTCTTTTGCTTTGGCTTTTTGAGAAATATCTTTTTTTGCACTATCATATCCGACATAATAACCAGCAATAAACGAGCCTATAAGCACTGCCGTTACTGCAAGTATCCAAACTGAATTTATTAAAAATCTCGACTGTTTTTTAGCATTGGCCTTTTTTCTTCTTGGCATATATTCTCCACAAATTTATTAATAAAACTATATCCTAAAAAATTAAAATAGAAGTTAGACATTGCATATTGACATATTTTGAGCTGTTTAGTAGTTTTAACTATTTGATTATTGTTTTTTTTAAGTATATTTTTTGTATAATCCCGCGTTCCTTTCTCTTTGTATCGATCTATATTTTTCGATATATATACATCCGAAAGGGAAACAAAAGCCTTGCATCATTCGGTAACGGGCAAAATACCAAAGGGAGATTATACTCTATGAGAAATTACGAAAACCTAGTAATCGTAAAACCGACATTAACGGCAGAAGAGATTCAAGCTAGCATTACTGCTATCGAAGAAGTTATTACTTCTAACGGCGGCGAAATTGCTGCAAGAGACGCTATGGGGATGAGAAAATTAGCATACCCTATAGGAAAAAATGAGCGTGGTTACTTCCATGTTGTTTATTATTCGGTTGCTCCTTCTGCGATCAACGAAATCGAGAGACGTTTCCGTATCAACGAAGATCTTTTACGCTTTGTGACTATCAAATATGACACAAACCGTGAAGTAGCAGCTTGGAACCAGTTAGTTCAAAAAGCTAATAAAAAAGCTTCATCACCTGCAACTGAAGCTAAAACAGAAGATGTTGAAGCAGCTGCAGAGACAGAAGAAGTCGCTGAAGCCTCAGCAGAGTAATTGTGGCTAAAGCCTAAACAGAAGAAGGAAAATTCATGTACAACAAAGTTATTTTGGTTGGAAATCTAACTAGAGATATAGAACTTAGATACTCTCAAGGCGGAATGGCTATAGCTAACGCAGCTATCGCAACTAGCCGAAAGTTCACCGTTAACGGCGAAAAAAAAGAGGAAGTTTGCTTTGTAGATATCACATTCTTTGCGAGAAGCGCAGAGATTGCCAACCAGTACCTTAGAAAAGGGAGTAAAATCCTGGTAGAAGGTAGACTTAACTTTGATCAATGGGTAGATCAAAACGGACAGAAGCGCTCAAAGCACTCTGTGGTTGTTGAGACTATGCAGATGTTAGACTCAAAAGGCGATAGCCAAAATAGCGGCAGCTATGCTCCGCAGCAGAGTCAAACAGGACAGCAAGGCGGCTATGCACCACAGCAACCGCAAAGCTACCAGCAGCCTGACAGTATGCAGCAACAGCCCTCTTACGGGCAAAACAGACAGATGCCAAGCAGCAGCTCTATTCCTGAGATAGACATTGATGAAGATGAAATTCCGTTTTAGAAATAATAGATAACAAAAGGAAATACCATGGCAGAAAGAAGAAAGTATAAAAAAAGATACTGTAAGTACTGTGAAGCAAAAATTGACTTCATGGATTATAAAGATGTAGGGGCACTTCGCTTCTCTCTTTCAGAAAGATATAAGATCATGCCTCGTCGTTTAACAGGTAACTGTAAACGTCACCAAGATATGATTGCAACAGTTATTAAAAGAGCTCGTGCTGCAGCATTAGTTCCATATACTGTAACTCGTAAAGCAGTTGTAACTGCACCGTTTGAAAACCTAAAATAGGTTTCTCTCATATCCCCTTAACAGGGGATTTATACAACTTCCAACAGACTCCCATTAACAACTAAGTTTAAAACACAAATAAATAATATTGCATTATCCGGCTATTTCATCTTCTAATATCATCTCTCTAAATAAATGATATTCTCCATTATTAATGGCATCATCAACCATAATATCTGGCATTAGGTTTGCATCTATCCAAGCACCGGCAGGACTGAGCATCTCCAGAGTATCAAGATATCTCAATCTATCTATTTGATGCTTTTTAAGCACTTTTTTTCTTGGCCTACTCTCAAGATTATCAAAATTTACTTCATCTTTATAATATACAGTTCTAGTACACTTATTAAGATCTTTACACCAGCTGGGCCTTCCGTCTTCTGTATAGTATACTTTCTGCCCATTATCGTACTCTACCTCAAATGCGTAGCAGCCTTCTAATCTAAGTGCTTCTGCTAAAACAAAAATAACTTTGCCTATGCCAAATACAATAGAGTACATCTCGTCATTTACTTTAATATCTATAAATCTTTCCATAATATCTCCATTAATACTTTATCTAAGGCCTTTAGTAAAATTATAACTCTAAAAATATTCCATATAGACACTTTTATGATGTAATATTGATCAATATAGTTATTTATCTAGTAACTTCTACTAAGTTATAAATAACAAAATTTATATTTAGGAATATCTTTTGCTTTAAGATAGTAAAAAAGTATTTATATGAACCATATAATAGCCATTATATTACTGACATCTTGTATATACGCAAAAACAGCGGATTTTTCTATCATCATTGATGAGAAATTCAACAACGCGTTGGTCGATGTAGCCGAGGATTATGACCGCTCTATTTCTGCGGTCGGCTTTATCAAAAAATACAAAGATAGTTCATCAGATAAATCCAGCGCGTATACCAACGCTTTTGATTATCTATCCTCTTTATCAAACTCCAGCGGCTCACAGATGCACCTTGTAAAAGTTGATAACAGTGCTGATGTAGTACTTAGAAGATCTATGGATCTCTCAAGTTTCAGTGAAGCACTAAGTATCATAAAGACTCCGCAAAACGGATATTTTATCGGGGGACACACACTGGAAGGTTCCTTGATACTTCTAAAACTGGATTCCGATGCAAACAAAATACTAATAAAAGAGTTTGGAACACCAAATCTGGACAAGATGAGCAAACTTCTCTCTCTTCGCGACGGCGGAGTATTGGCAATCGGTGCTTCAACAACTTCAACAAACCAAAGCTATGATGTTTTTAACAACGGTCTTGGACTCAGTGATATCTATATTGCCAGATTCTCACAAAACGGCACAATGCTTTGGAGTAAAAAATACGGCTCATACAGCGATGACACCGGTATTGATGCCGTAGAGGCGGATGACGGCTCGATTATTGTTTTAGGTAAAGTGAGCAGAAACAAGCAAGTCGGAATAACGCTTATGCGAATCACTGAGCATGGAGACAAGATCTGGCTTTATGAACAGTTAGAAGATAGAGAAATAACTCCTCACAAGATTATCAAACTAAGAGACGCTACATTTGCTCTCTCTCTTTCTCAAAGAGATGAAATGAATAAAGATCAGATCAGATTTATGAAAATTGATCTGCAAAAAAATATTTTACTCGACAAGACTATTCATACTACATACTCCAGCATTTTAAAAGATATTAAAGAGTACTCGGACGGCAGGCTTGTTGCTGTAGGCTATGTTCAAGACAGTTACGATACTGACGGGCTGGTTATGCTTCTTGATTCAAAGTTTTCGATGCTGCTTCAAGAGCACTACGGCTCTAAAGACTATGATTCATTTAACGCACTTGAAATACTTCACGACTCCAAAATAGCAGTTGCAGGAGTCCATACAAATCAGGATTCCCAAGAGACGAACATGTGGCTTTTAAAGCTCAACCAGGACCTGTCGCTCACTCAAGTATCAAACAGATCGACAGACTTTTACACTCAGCTAAGCGAGTTGTTTAAAGATGAGATACAAAAAGGAGAGATAGTCGTAAAAGAGGATCTCTCTATAAACTTTAACGACGAGAAGCTCTACTTTAAGGTCGGTGAGCATATGCTTAACGATATTCAAAAGAGATTTTTGGATAAGTTCGGCAAGAAACTTTTTACATTTTTATATGATAACAAAGATAAGATAGACACACTTGAGATAAACGGTCACACATCAAGCGAATGGGGTGACAGTGACTTTTCAAACAGTTACATTAACAACGAGCGTCTATCCATGAACCGCTCATTCGCAACACTTAGCCATATGTTTAAAAATGAGGATGAAAAGAGAAAAAAATGGCTCTCTGAAATACTTAAAGGAAGCGGTCTTAGTTTTTCCAAAAAAATTGTATTAAACGATGTCGAAGACAAAGAGAGATCAAGAAGAGCCTCTTTTAAAGTTCTTCTTTTAAACGACTAGAAATCTTCCTCATGTGTGTCTGTTGCACGAAAACTCAAACGCACCTTGTCCTGCTTTAGCTTTTTGTACAGCTTAAACTTAGCCTTCTCCAGCTCGTCATCATCATAAGAGAACTCCTCTTTTATAACATCATCGCTCATGCCTGCACTATCCATTGCAAAAAGTCTCAGCTCTTTTTTTGTAAGTTTTGCTTTAAGTACGCCGTAAAGGGTTTTATCATCCTCTATAATATCCACTAGAGCCAGTCTGCAGAACTTAGCCAGCATATCTCTAAAATTATTCTCGTCGTTGTACTGTCTCCAGACACTGTTTTCTAGCATTTTATTTTTCCTAATATTTGTGTTAAGTCTTTCGTCTCAATTACTATATTTGCTTCTTTACGTAAGATCTCTCTTGCGCAAAAAGCGACTCTTGTCCCTGCATGTGCAAACATTGAGAGATCATTTGCCCCGTCTCCGCACACTAAAGTTTCTTCCTCGCTAACACCAAGCAGACCCTGTAAGCGAATAAGCATATCGCCCTTTGAGTAGTTAAACATCATATCTCCGCCCACAAGACCTGTAAGAATCTGATTTTTATGATGCAGCACGTTTGAAAAATCTGCATCATAGCCTAAGATGTTTTTTGCATACCCGGTTGCATTTCTAAATCCGCCGCTGAAACAAACTACCTTCATTCCCATACCTTTAAGCTCGGCAATTGTCTCACGTGCCCCTTTCATATAAGGGAGGTTCTGGCTGATTCTCTCAACTACACTGTACTCGAGCCCTTTTAAAAGTCCGACTCTCTGCTGAAGCGATTCAAAAAAATCAAGCTCGCCGCTCATCGCAGCTTCCGTTATTTTGCTTACCTCATCTTTTAGTCCCAGCTCATCAGCAAAAAAATCTATAGTCTCGCCGTCCATAAGCGTAGAATCAAAATCAAAAACAGCCAGTTTTAGCATATATTCTTCTCTCTTTAGTTATAATTGCGCAATTATACCATTTAGGATGCTTTTTGTTTAATGAACTTATAAATAAACTAAAAAACAATACATATATCACTCTAGAGACAACTCCGGGTCATTCTCCTGTTTTCTCTCCTATCATAGAGACAATAGAAGAGCTTGGTCTTGATAAACTTGTTGACGGTTTTACGACAACGGATAATCCCCTAGCAAAGCTGAAGTACAACTCCCTTTTTGCCGCAAAGATGCTTCAAGAGAGATTCAACAAGCCTGTAATTGCGACTATGAGCATGCGTGATAGAAACAAGATCGCCCTGCAGTCAGATCTCTTGGGAGCAAATGAGGTAGACGTAAGAGCTATACTGGCACTGACGGGAGATCCTGCATCTATCTCTGATCAGCCTCACACAAAGGGTGTTTTTGAAGCAGACAGCACACTTTTACTTGATATAATCTCATGTTTTAACAGCGGTATAGACTATGCAGGCAAACCACTTTCACATAAATCAAAAGAGATATACCCTTTTGCAGTAGTTAACTCTTATGCCAAAAACCCTAAAACACTGCAAAAAAAGATGCAAAAAAAGATAAAACACGGTGCCGTGGGCATAATAACCCAGCCCGTTTACGATCTCCAAAGTGCAAAACTGCTGCTTGAACTAAAAGATGCGGCAAACGAAGCATGCTGTAATGAAAACAAAAGTGCCGAACTTATTTTAGGAGTTTTTCCTATTACTAAACTAAGAACCGCACAATTTCTATCCGCTCATGTTCCGGGCATAAACGTGCCGGCTTCATGGATAGAAGCTCTTAGAGATGCACATGAAAAAGGGGCGGATGAAGAGTACAGAGTAGGATTTGAACTTAGCAGAAACCTCTTTTTAGAGCTAAAAGCGCTCCATCCAAAAATTCATCTTATGACTGCAAACCAGTTTACACTGACAAAAAGCATACTCTCTTAATCTATAGAGAGCAGCTGTCCCACTTAAAATTATCTATAAACTCTTTAAGCTTATCTATTTTAATCGGTTTACTAAAATAATATCCCTGTATTTGATTACACTCCAGAAGTCTTAACGCACAGACCTGCTCTTTTGTCTCTGAACCCTCTGCAATTACGTCCTTGCCGAGTGATTTGGCCATAGCTACAATAGCCGCTATTATTGAGCGGTCATCCTCGTCTTTATCTATGTCCAGCACGAAACTTCGGTCTATTTTTATAGTTTTTGCCGGCAGTTTTTTCAGATGACTGAGCGAAGAGTAACCTGTTCCAAAATCATCTATAGAGAGTTTAAAACCCCTTGCGTGTAGTGCATTTAATATAGAGAGTGATTTAGTTATATCATTCATTATATGGCTCTCGGTGATCTCTAGTTCAATGTAGCTCTTATCAAGTCCTGCCTTATCGGCGATCGTACACATATTGTCTATGAAAGATTCGTCACTCAACTGTTTGTTTGATACGTTGATAGAAACGACAAGCATGCAGCCCTCATCGTGAAGTCTTTTTGCGTCGTGAATCGCCTGTTTTGCAACCCATAGGCCCAGTTGCAAAATCTGTCCCGTCTCTTCAGATATTCCTATAAACACATCCGGTCTTATTAGACCGATTTCAGGATGATTCCAACGGACTAACGCTTCCATGCCGTAAACACTTTTTGTCTCTATATTTATCTTTGGCTGATACTCTAAAAATAGTTCTCCCTTGTTTATGGCAGTGCGCAGATCATTCTCGATAAGCGCCTTTTTGGTTATCTTCTCATTCATTGACTGTGTATAGAACTGATAACCGTTTTTTCCAGACTCTTTTACCTGATACATCGCGGTGTCTGCGGCCTTGACAAGTTCTTCATAATTTTCTCCGTCATCTGGATAGATACTTATTCCTATACTTGCACCAGTATAGAACTCTTTAGAGTTTATGATAACTGGCTCTTTAAATCTATTTACAATCTTCTCTGCTATCTGCGAAGCGTCTGAGATAGATCCTACGTCTTCGAGTATTATCGTGAACTCATCGCCACCCAAGCGCGCCAAAGTATCCTCTTCGCGAAGAATACCTTTTATAGATTTTGCAACTTCTATTAAAAACATATCCCCCGTGAAATGTCCATACGTGTCATTTATGTTTTTAAAATTATCCATATCGATAAAAAATAGAGCGATTTTTTTTGAATTACGTTTAAGCGCCGGTATTTTGCTTGTTACCCTCTCTTGAAACAGCACTCTGTTTGGTAGTTCTGTGAGTGCATCAAAATATGCAAGGTTATGGATAAGACTCTCTTTTTGTTTCCTCTCGCTTATATCGTTGACTATTGATATATAGTTCGTCAATTTGCCGTATTTGTCATGCAAAGCAATTATATTGAGCTCTGCCGTAAAAAGCTCTCCGCTTTTTCTTCTATCTATTATCTCCCCGCTCCATTGATCTTTTTCATTGAGCTCATCCCACAAATGTTTATAAAAATTGCTGTCATGCCATCCTGAGCTGAAAGTGTTTGGAGTCTTTCCTTTGATCTCTTCAATAGAGTATCCTGATATTTTGCTGTATGCATTGTTTATTGCAAGAATTTTTTGTTGATCGTCTGTTATCAAAACTCCGTCATTCATCTTTTCAAAAACGGCAGATGCCAGTATAAGCTCATCTTCTGCAATTTTTCGTCTTGTTATATCATGCACTGTACCGATAGATCTAACAGGGTTTCCGTCGCTATCAAAATCATGTTCACATCTCTCTTCTACAAATCCGATTTCACCGCTTTTTCTAATTATACGATGTTCAACATGGTATCCGTGCTTCTCTTTAATAGATGTCGCGTAAGCTTTGTCAACCATAGCTCTGTCATCGGGATGGACATATTCTAAAAACGCTTCATAAGTTGCTTCAAACTCTTGCGGTTCAAGACCAAAGATACGGTAAACCTCATCAGACCAATATAGAGAGTTGTTTAGCAGATCAAGCTCCCAATGTCCTATATGTGCCAGTCCCTGAGCCTGTTTAAGACCTGACTGAAGTTTTTTATAGTAGATCTCATGATCTTTATCTTTTGTAATATCCCAAAAGATGCCTATAATCGCAACAACCTCACCGTTTACATAAAGAGGTTTTTTTATAGTCCTTATTACTCTTTTTTGACCGTTTACGACAATATTCTCTTCGACATCCAAGACTGTTTTATTCTCTAAAACAAATCTATCATCATCGCGGTATTTTTGCGCGATCTCTTTTGGAAAAAAGTCAAAATCGTTTTTTCCGATTATTTCCGAGTCTTCTTTACCGATGAATTCTGCCAATGACTTATTTACAAAAAGAAATAGATAATTCCTGTCTTTTATAAATATACTCTGTTCTAAGGAGTCAAGAATTATTCTACTCTCAAACGGCAATTGCATAAATAAACTTCCTATCTGATGTCTCTAAAATATTGTATTCTATCATACTCCCGTCATAATATGCTTAAATAGTTTATTTTGCTATAATTGCAGCACCTATTTACCGGAAAAAGAATAATGATTGATTTAAAACTACTACAAAAAGATTTTGCTGGCGTTAGCGATAAACTCGTAAGAAAAGGGGTCGATGTCAGCCTTCTAGACTCTCTAAAAAGAAAAAATGAGGAGCTAAAAGCAGCAAAAGCAGACTACGAAGCGCTTCAAGCCGCTCAAAATGCTATGAGCAAAGAGTTCGGCATCTACAAAAAAGAGGGCAAAGACATAAGCGATTTAAAAGCAAGAGTCGATGCAAACAAGATCAAGATTACTGAAGCTCTTGAAGTACAGCGCATAAAACAAGAGGAGCTGGAGTCTCTTGCCATGTCAATTCCAAATATCCCCGATGACGACGTTCCATACGGTGAAGACGAAAACGACAATGTAGAGATCAAAAAAGTACTTACTCCAAGAGAGTTTAACTTTACTCCAAAAGAACATTGGGAGCTGGCTGAGCAAAACGGCTGGATAGATTTTGAAAGAGGAGTAAAGCTTGCTACAAGCCGCTTTAGCGTTGCTTTTGGTATGGGAGCAAAGCTTGAGCGCGCCCTCATTAACTTTATGCTCTCTTTTAACTCGCAAAGAGGTTTTGAAGAGGTAAGCGTGCCCTCTATAGTAAACAGAGCGGCACTAGAAGGTACAGGACAGCTTCCAAAATTTGAAGACGACCTTTACAAAATACAAGACCAAGAGCTCTTTTTAATACCTACGGCAGAAGTCCCGGTTACAAATCTTTTTCAAGATGAGATACTCTCCCCTGCCCAGCTTCCTATAAAAATGACGGCTTACACCTCATGTTTTAGAAAAGAAGCGGGTGCCGCAGGTCGTGACACACGCGGTATGATAAGACAGCATCAATTTCATAAAGTTGAACTTGTAAGTATCACAAAGCCTGAGGAAAGTGACATAGTCTTTAATGAGATGGTGCAAACCGCCTCAGACCTTCTAAGCGCTCTTGAGCTTCCGCATCGCCTTGTAACCCTTTGCAGCGGAGATCTTGGTTTTGGCGCGGCAAAAACCGTAGATTTGGAAGTTTGGCTGCCAGGGCAGGCTACATACAGAGAGATAAGCTCAGTCTCCAACACAAGAGAGTTTCAGGCAAGACGTGCGAAAATAAGATACAAAGATGAAAACAAGAACTCTTTTGTCCACACTCTAAACGGCTCGTCACTTGCCGTCGGAAGAACTATGGTGGCTATTATGGAAAATTTTCAAAATGAAGACGGAAGTATCACGATTCCAAAGGTTTTAGAGCCGTATATAAACTGATATTGTGGTACTTTTTTTGCTTTAAAAAAGAAACAATAACAAGGTAAATGATGGCTGATGGACTAGAAGAAGAGATAATAATTATTGAAGACAGCGATGCCGCTTATGAAAGTGCTGCGTCAAAATCATCAATAATTGACGAAGAGTCATCATCTGCTACTAAAAAAAAGCTGATTCTTGCCGGCATCGGAGTCGGGCTTGTTTTAATCATTTCGCTGCTCTTTTTTACAATGCAAAAAAAATCACAAAAACCTGCTGATTCCTCTATGGACTATATAGATGAAAGACTTGAAAAACCGACCTCAAAGCCTGTAGAACCAACTAAAATCGAAAGCATGATAGCAAAGGCGGATTATCTATACTCAACAGGTTCAAAGACAGAAGCTCTTGCCCTTTATGAAAAAATAGCGCACTACAGTGAAGCGGTCTCTGCTTACAATTTAGGGGTTGCTCAACTAAAAGATGCTCAATATGAAACCGCACTTCAGACATTTCAAAAAGCAATACAAAACAATGAAAAAAGATGCGTCAGCGCTATCAATGCTGCGGTATGCTCCCTATACCTGCAAAATGAAGATAGCTTTAGATACTACATTGATCTGGCTTATGCATATCTTCCATATGAGAGACAATCACCTCTATACTCATACTACTACTCTCTTATAAACTACTATAACGACAACTATTTAGAAGCCCTAAGCGCACTTAAAAACCCTACATCCAACGAGTACCAAAAAATTCAAAACTCCCTTGCCTCAAGAATCAACGCTTTTTTTGACAATGATTACAGCGCTATAGAGAGTATGGAGAAAGATAAGCCTATACTCAATGATTTTAGCCTGGGGCTTCTTTATGCAAGAGTCGGAGACCTGACACTGGCTAAAAATTATCTTCAAAATGCAATTAAAAAAGGGATAGAGCCCGTTAAATCACAACTAGCCCTTGGATATGTAAATTTAAAATCCGGCCAGATACAAGAAGGGGCAAAAAATATAGAAAATATCACTGATATGTTTGGTGAAGAGGTTTATAAACACTATCCAATCAAAGTCGAGCTAAAAGATTCTCTTTTTAATCCAGACAAGGCGCAAGAGAGATACAGAAACACTGTAATCAACAGCAAAGCAATTGACTACCAAAAGATATTTTACTTCTCACCGTATAAAACGTTTAACGCAAACCAGACGATAAGCTACATACGCAAAGGCAATGCAAATATATATATTGACAATATAGACTCTGCAAAGGAGTATCTTACAAAGGGTTCTTCATCCTCGAGTGTTAATCTGGGCATTGTTAATGCGATAAAAAAAGCCCTTTCTTTCAAGCTAAGAGAGGCAAACGAACTTCTTCAAAAGCTTGTGGAGATTCAACCTAAACACTCTATCCTTCACTATAATCTGGCTCTGACTTATGCGCAGATGGGTAATATGGCTGATGCACATAAGCACTTTTTGCGCTCTTACAATCTTGATGCAAAAAATTATCTCTCAGGAATATATGCGGTAATGACTTCTCAGCTTATAGATAGCGAAAACTCCAAACTGCTATCTCTAATCAAAGATGCTATAGCACATGAAGAGTTCTCTGAAGAGATTGATCTATACAACACGCTTCTATTTATAGCTCAAGGGAACACAGCTCTTCTTAGCGACTGGCTTGACAAAGACTATAAACAGAGACCTCTATATTTGGCACTCGATATCATTATAGCGCTAAAGCAAAACAATATAGATTCTGCGCAGAGATCTGCAAATAAACTTACTGCTATGCTTCCCGATGAGATAGTTCCGCATATGATGTATATAGATGCCTACTTTAACAAACTAAGCCAAAAAGAGTATGCAAAAGAGGTGATGAACTACTTAAAAGTTCAGGATCTAAACTTTAACGACCTCTATTTCGGGGCATATGTGGCAAGGTATCTCTATATTCAGCAAAACCTTATCACAGGCAGACTCTACTTCTTAAGAGAACAGCTAAAAGCAGTACTGGAGTCTACAACCATGCGCACAGAAGAGCTTGCCAGCTCACTTGCCATGGCATCGTTGTATGACGGGTTTTACGAAGAAGCCTATACTCTTTACAATAACCTTATAGACAATCTTAAGGTGCGTGATTCTCAGACTCTATTTTTGGGCGCTGTTGCCTCTACAGCTGCAGAGCACCACGCAAACGCAATTGCTCTGCTGGAACTGTCAAAGCTAAAAAATCCTAGTTTTTTAGAGAGCAGATATGCTCTTGGACTTCTGTATCTTGAGGTTAAAAATAATAAAGGAGCAGTTATTCAGCTATCAAGAATATACAAAAACAGCTTTAATTCTGAATATTTTAATTTTAGTATTGATACTGATAAACTGATGTTTGAGAAGAGCCAGAAGTAAGATTTACTTCTGAGAAAGTTGAACTAATTTTTACTCTTTTTGCTCTCTGTAGTAAAATAGCCGATTAAAGACTCTGATGCTCTAAGCTCGTTGCCTACATCTACATTTAACCTAAAGTTATGAGGGAGATAGAGCTCTGTGATGCCGTTTACAACAAGGCCGTATCTGGAACCCTGAACAAGGTTTTGACCTTTTATTACATCTATGTCTACTCCCTTGATACTCTGCTTAAGCCTGTGCACTATTTTCATTTTATTTGACGACTCCTCGTCGCTAAATATCAACTCTGCGTTCTCATTTATGCTTTTTGAGAGAGACTTAAGAGTAGAGAGTCTAGCACCTCTTTTAAGTTCTAGTTTTTCCAAAGCCGAAGTAAAAGGAACCCTCAAGAGAGCCACATTTAAATAACTCCCGTCTATCTCTACTTTATATGCATAACTGTTCTCGCCTTGCAGCTCTTCTATTGATGAAACGACTCCGTCAACAGGACTTACTACACTGTTTTTCTGATAAAGCATATTTTCTCTCTCAGGATTTCTAAAGATGAAAATGAAAAAGAGAGTTGTTAAAAATGCCAAAAACTGCAAGAGATCAAAATCAACTATTGTAAAAACTATAAGCGCTGCAACTGAATATGCTAGATAATTCCAACCCTCTTTTGCAATAGGTAAAAGATTACTCTTCATCTGGCTCTTCCTTATTCTTTTTTGGCTTTTTTTCATCGCCTTCTTCTTGAGCCATTCTTGCATCTACTTTTAACTCTTCTTCTATGTCATCTATTACAAGGTTTACTTTTGACTCTATATTGTTCGCTTTTTCAAAATCAATAATTATATTTCTAACCTCTTCACCGGTGATGTTCTCTTTTTTATAAAGAAGTTTTACCATCTCTTCAATTGCTTCACTATACTCTTTTAGTCTCTCTAAAACAGTTTTATATCTCTCTTGAAGCGATGTTTTTATAAACTCATCCATATTCTCAGCCATCTTATCGCTGTAATCTCTTGTAGATTGCATACCGCCGCCGCTTAGAAATGACTGTCTGCTCTTCTCTAATACCATAAGTCCTGCAACATCACTCATGCCGTAAGTCTGAACCATTGATTTGATAATATCCGTTGCTCTCTCAAGGTCATTTCCTGCACCGGTTGAGATCTCACCTATAAAGACCTCTTCTGCCGCACGACCGCCAAGTAGAACGTCAACTTCTGCCCAAAGTTCATGCTTCTGCATCATAAACTTGTTCTCTTCAGGTGTATTTAGCGTATAGCCAAGCGCTGCTAATCCGCGAGGAACAATAGATACTTTTGATACCTTTTTAGCTCCCTTTGTTGTCTCAGCCATCAATGCATGTCCGCTCTCGTGATAAGCGACGATCTTCTTCTCTTTTGGATTGATTCTGCGTGATTTTTTAGAGAGTCCGGCCAATGCTCTCTCTACAGATTCATAAAGATCTTTTTGCGTTACGCTTTTTTGATTTTTTCTACCTGCTAAGAGTGCCGCCTCATTTACAATGTTTGCCAAATCTGCACCCGCCAAGCCTGCTGTCAAACGAGCTACCTCTTCAAGATCAACGTCTGCATCCATCTTAACGCCCTTGACGTGAACCTTTAGTATCTTAATACGCCCTTCATAATCAGGCTTGTCAACAAGCACTTGTCTGTCAAAACGTCCGGGACGCAAAAGTGCCTGGTCAAGTATCTCAGGTCTGTTTGTAGCTGCCAAAATAATTATCGGCGTATCTGTTCCAAAGCCGTCCATCTCGGCAAGAAGCTGGTTAAGAGTTTGTTCACGCTCATCGTTACCGCCCATATTTGCACCCGCGGCACGACTCTTACCGATAGCGTCTATCTCATCAATAAAGATGATGCTCGGCGCATCTTTTTTAGCCTGTTCAAAAAGATCACGGACACGAGCCGCTCCGACACCTACGAACATCTCTATAAAGCTAGAACCGCTTACCGAAAAGAACGGTACGTCAGCTTCGCCTGCAACAGCTTTCGCTAAAAGAGTTTTACCAGTACCAGGGCTTCCCACAAGCAAGACGCCTTTTGGGATTTTTGCACCTATCTCGACATAACGTCCAGGGTATTTCAAGAAATCAACTATCTCTTGAACCTCTTCTTTAGCCTCTTCAACTCCTGCAACGTCATCAAACTTTGTTTTGGGTTTTTCGGAATTGATCATCTTCTTAGAGCCGCCCATTCCTAAAATGCCGCTGCCCATACTTTTTTGCATTCGCCCTGCAAAGAACATCCAGATAGCTATGATTATCAAAAACGGAAATAGCCATCCAAACATCTCTGTAAACCAGTTTGTTTCGCTAAAACCGGTGTACTCTATGTTTTGCTTCTCGAGCGCATCTGTTAATTTTGTATCACCAGGAACAATTCTTGTCGTATAAAGAGTTAGGTTATCTGTTCCGAAAGCCTTAATATAAGTTTGTCCGATCTCGACTTTTTTTACATCTTTTGACTCTATAAGCGACTTAAGCTCTGAGTAGCTTATCTGTTTTACTTTTTTATTGCCCGCCACTATTGCGTCGGAACTGCCACTGTCACCTATAAGTGCTTTAAAAAGCAAAATAATTACTACCGAAAAAATTGCAAAAGTTATCAGAGGATTTTTATTAAAAAAATTATTCTCGTCATTATTATTGTTGTTTTTATTTTGCATATCTATTTCTTGCCTTTTTTTAGTATTAAAGTGACCCACTCATCTTGGTCTATTTTTTCTAAAATTTCAAAATCTTGGTAAAACTTCAAAACTTTTGATTCATATTTATCCAGTATTCCGGAGAGTATCAACACTCCGTCATCTTTTAAAACTGTTTTAAGATCATTTGCTATAAAAATCAGTACATCCGCAACGATATTTGCTACAACAACATCATAATTGTCTTTCGCGTCGGAACAAGAGCCTTCCCATAAGTTTTCAAACTCTACGGAGTTTAACTCTGCGTTTTGCTTACTGTTCTCTACTGATGCATTGTCCGTATCGCAGGCATCTACCACGGCACCTATTTTTATGGCTCCTATCGCTAAAATACCGCTTCCGCAGCCAACGTCTAAAACTCTGTCGCCTCTTTTTACATATTTTGCTATTGCTCTTAATGCCGATGCGGTTGTAGGGTGATGACCTGTACCAAATGCCAGAGCTGGATTTATCTCTATATTTATAAGCTCTTTGTGAGGTTCGTCCCATGTAGGGTGAATGTAGAATTTGTCGATCGTAAGAGGCTTTACGCTATCTTGATATAGCTGTACCCAATCACTGTTGTTAAGTTTTGTCTGTTCACACTCAATTTCTATATTTTCACCAAGCGCTTTTGACAAAGCTTCGGCAAACTGCTCTAAACCCCAGATAATAGTATCTAAGTTGTCTTCGCTTCTAATGATAAAACCGTCATCCGTCTCTTCAAAACCAATCGGTAAAGTATCTGCCAAAAAATCGCAAAATAACGAATGATGAGAAGATACACTGACTTTTAGCTCAAAGTAGTGCTCTTGCATTACACCTCTATACCCATAACTGCACCCAGTTTCTCTTTTAGAACCTGCGGCGTAAACGGTTTAACAATATAGTTGTTAACACCGGCTTTCAATGCGGTAATAACCTCTGCTTTACCGCCCTCTGTTGTTACCATGATTATTGGCAGATCTGTAAATCTAGCATCTGCACGGACTTTTTTCACAAGTTCAAGACCGTTCATCTCTGGCATATTCCAGTCTGTAATGAGCATATCTATATCTGGATTAGCATCCAGCGCGTTCCAGCCTTCAACACCGTCAGCACCCTCTAAGATATCTTTATGACCAAGCCTTGCCAGCGTGTTTTTTATGATACGGCGCATTGTAGAGCTATCATCGACAACAAGTAATTTCAAAGGAAATCCTTTTTATAAAAATTTGCAAATTAATAAGTAATAATACCCAATTTTTTTTAAATTTGCGATAAAGAGCCTCTTAAGAGAGGAGTTTGAACATTTTTGGCAAGTCAAGTGTCCCCTCATAATAGGCTTTCCCGATGATTACGCCCTCGACCAATTTTGTCGCAATAAGGGCTTCTATGTCGCTCTCATCTTTAACACCGCCGCTTGCAATTGTGCTTACCCCGCTTGCCTTTGCGATCTCAACCGTAAAATCTACGTTTACTCCGCCAAGTGTGCCGTCTTTGCCGACATCCGTACATATAATCGCTTCGACTCCGGCATCTGCAAATTTGCGTGCCAAATCCGTTGCGCGCATAGAACTCACTTCACCCCATCCTTCAACTGCTACAAAGCCGTCGATTGCGTCAATCCCTACCGCGATTGGGTATTTAGCAGCCATATCTTTTACAAACTGGGGGTCTTTAACTGCTATAGAACCTAAAATAACCCTGTCTATACCGATATCGAGCATTTTTTTAATAGTTGCCTCATCGCGGATCCCGCCGCCTAACTCAAGTTTAACACTGCAGTTTTCTCTTATTTTTATGATCTGATCCAAATTTTTCGGCTCGCCCGCAAAAGCACCGTTTAGATCCACCAAATGTACCCACTCGGCGCCCATCTCTTCAAATTTTTTAACTAGCACCCAAGGTTCATCGGAGTATATTTTTGCACTCTCCATAAGGCCCTTTGTAAGTCTTACGGCCTTTCCGTCTTTGAGATCTATCGCCGGATATAAAGTCATATTTAATTCCTATAGTTTTGTAAAATTTTCTAATATTTTAAGCCCGTTTTTGTGGCTTTTTTCAGGGTGGGGCTGAATTCCCATAACATTTTTATGAGCAACAGCAGAGGCAAACTCATATCCATATACTGTTTTACCTATTACATCATCTTCGTTTTGACATACAGCATGGTAAGAGTGCACAAAGTAGAGATAGTGCTCCTCATCCAAACCTTCAAAAAGAGGATGCTCTTTTGTGAACATCCTGTTCCAGCCCATATGAGGAACCTTTAAAGGTTCACTGAACTTTGATGTATCAAATGCAACGACCTTGCCTTTAATAAGCCCCAAACCTTCATTGCTTCCAAACTCTTCAGAGCTCTCAAACAAGAGCTGCATGCCCAGACATATCCCGAGTATCGGTTTGCCGCTAAGAGCAAACTCTCTTATGGCATCGATCATATTACGCTCTCTAAGGTGCTCCATCGCATCGCCAAATGCTCCTACTCCAGGAAGGATCAGCTTATCGTAATCTTTAAACTTTTTTGGATCATTCTCAACAACAGTCTTGGCACCCACTTTGGCAAAAGCGTTTTGAACACTTGCCAGATTTCCCATGTTATAATCAACAATTCCTATCATTCATCAATCTTTAATTTTGTAAATTTTATATAGACCGCCAGCGTAATTAAAAGTATAGAGACTCCACCGACGATATACATCGCGTATACCAGCTTCTCAGGGTCAGTTATTGCAAACTTAAATACCAGCATAAGTGCTTCAATGGAGAGGGCAATTATGATCGAACCCAAAAACCTGACCATCGTCTTATGCGGACCGGATATGCTGTTTTCTTTGTTTCTGCCAAGTATCTCTTCCTCGATAAGTGTCTTTGCCAAATCGAATATTGCAAGAGCCAGCGTGATCAAGATTGTCGCTTCAAACACATCCTTGATCTTAAAATGGCTAGGTGAAATCTCATATACAAAAAAGCTCTGTATTCCTTTGAAAAACAGCAATACAGCAACCGCTATAAGAGCAAAAGAGAAAATGGCATATGAATATTTAAAAAGAGAGACAAAGAACTTGTCCAGATGACTTGACCTTGATATCTTTATAACCTCTCCAAGAGGCATATCCAAACATGCTACATATTTCAGCTCTCCGTGCTCGTCATACACCGGCTGAGATGCGGTTACACATAATTCGCCTGTCATAAGCGACGGGTATGGGTCAGTTATGGTACATCTGCCCTCTTTTACAGCTCTATAGTAGTATGCACGGTCTGATCTGATTCTTCCCATATCACCATCGATCTGCCCTGTTGCGGCAAAGGTTGGAGAGACCTGAACACCTCTGTTGTCCAGAAGATAGACTCCGTCACAATTTTCCAGATCCGCCTTTATCTTTAAAAGTCGTGGCAATATTGAATCTACAGAGAGTGATGGGAGTCTGTTTTGAATATTTTTTGAAAAAAGATAACAGAAATAGGCTCTTGCCTTGGTACGCCCTTCAGAAAAATTTTGTATATCTGATATAACCATTTTTCGCGCCTTTTTTTATTAATAGGCGCAATTATACCAAAGGCATTGTTACATTTTGATATAATCCGCATTCAAGTCTCTAATTACAGAGACTTATAATCAAATTGGAGCAACTTTAATAATGGGTTTTAAATTTTTTCTAATACTTGAAAATTTTTTGATGATACTTCCAAGATATGCAAGAAAAAGTTTCTTTGTTTTTCTGGCAACAACAGCATATTACCTATCTCCAAGATACAGAAAAGTAGGTTTTACGAATCTGGATTTTATCTTTGGGGACAAACTTACTCAAAAAGAAAAAAAAGAGATAGTCAAATACAGTTTTAAAAATCTGCTGCTAAATTTTTTGCACCTCATGGAGATTAGGCACATGAGCAAAGATGATCTGGCAAAAATAGTGACGATAAAAAATATAGAAGCCGTACAAAAAGCTCACAACGAGGGACGCGCCGTTATATACGTAACTCCCCACTACTGCGCTTGGGAGCTTGGCGGAGCCTCAATAGGAGCTTTTGCCGAGCCGATTGCCGCAGTATATAAAAAAATGAAAAACAAAGATTATCAAACATGGACTTTGGAGTCACGTGAGAGATTCGGCAACAGCTCTTTGGAGAAATCAAATGTCGTAAGACCTCTTGTTAAGCTTATTAAAAACAGAGGTGCCAGTGGTATTTTGATCGATACGGGGATAAATAAAAGAGATGGTCTAAAAGTGGAGTTTATGGGCAAGTTCGTGCACCAGACATCAACGCCCGCCTATCTTGCGAGAAAGTTTAATGCCGCTATTATTCCGGTTATTATGACAACGGAAGATGAAGAACGCTATACTCTGGAGTTTTTTGATGAGATTGAGGTGCAAAAGAGCGAAGATGAGCAAGCCGACATCTTAAAGGCTACGCAACTTCAAGCAGACTGGCTCACCGATCTTATAACCAATAAGCCGAAATTTTGGTTTTGGATACATCGAAGATTTAAAAGCGACTACCCTGAGATATATAAAAACTAGCTCTGCCTTGACTCACACTCTTTTGTTCTAGCCTCGAACAGCTTTACGATCGTAAGAAAAAATGCGGTAATAGCGGGACCTAAAATCATCCCCCAAAACCCGAAAGTAGTAAGCCCTGCGATGATTGCGAAAAAGATGATAAGTTCATTCATCTTTGCATCATCCTCTTTTAGCAGCCTCAGATTGATCTCTTTTATTATTAAAGGCTTTATAAACGTGTCCGCTATAACCGAGATGACAACAATAGAGTAAAGCGCTATAAATATTGCATTTGAACTGTTTCCTGCAGAGAACTCATAGAGCATAAACGGAAGCCACATAAGAGCTCCGCCGACTACCGGGATCAAAGAGGCGAATCCGTACATAATTCCGAACAGAAGCCCGTTATAGCCCATAAAAGATATGGCAACCCCAAATAAAATTCCCTGAAACATAGCATTTACTATAATCGAGTAAAAAACGACGCTCATGACCGAAGAGAGCTCTCTTGCCAAAAGTGTCGTCTCATCTACCGACATCTGAACGACTCTTTTTAGAAAGTCGACCACAAATCCGCCGTTATATTGTGCGAAAAAATAAAAGACTATTACCAAAAACGAGTTCTTAAGATAACCTGCACTTAAAGAGCCTATATTTCCCGTAAACGAGATTATGTAAGATGCAATAGAGTTGACGCTCACATCTTTCATCAAATCGTCCGTAAATGGCTTTAAAAAAGAGAGATAATCAGGCGGGGTACGCAAAAAATCTTTAATAAAGATCTCTATGTTTTTAAAGACGACCGGGTCCATACTGTTGAGTTTTATAGTAAGTGTTGCCAAAAAATATCCAAGCGGCACAAAAAATAGAACCGCCAGTAAAAAGCTAGATATTAATGCAGCAAAAAACTTTGACTTTAATGTTTTTTCAAAAAAATTCTGAATATTTGAAGTCGATATTGCCAGAAGCGCCGCAATAACCATACCCATCAAAAACGGTGCATAGAGTAGATACATCCAGTAGAGCGACGTTGCAAATAATATGGCAACAAAATATTGAGGCTTCAAAACAGGCCACCCTCTTCTTGATATGGAATTTCGATGTTTAATATCTCGTAAGTACTTCTGGTCGCTCTTCTGCCTTTGGCCGTTCTCTCAAGATAACCGTTTGCAATAAGATAAGGCTCTAAAACATCCTCTACCGTCCCTTCGTCTTCACTTAGTGCTGCCGCTATCGTGCTTAAGCCGATCGCTCTTCCGTTTGCTCCTACGAGCAGATTTAAAAGCTTGATATCCATCTCATCAAATCCATGAGAGTTTATTCCAAGCTCTTCAAGTGCATATTTTGTGCGTGAGTGCGCTATATCTTTCTCATTTGCCACATCTGCAAAATCTCTTACACGGCGCAGAAGTCTAAGTGCAATACGTGGTGTTCCACGGCTTCTTTTTGCTATCTCAAGACACGCTTCATGGGCTATCTCTTTGCTTAATTTTTTAGAGGCCTGAGAGATGATCCTTGCAAGTTCATCAGGTGAGTAGAACTGCATCCTAAAGTTCATGCCGAATCTGTCTCTTAGAGGATTTGAGAGCATTCCTGCTCTTGTCGTAGCACCAACAAGCGTAAAACGCGGCAGGTCTATTTTTACGGTCTGTGCAGCCGGACCGCTCCCGATAATGATGTCTATCCTGAAATCTTCCATAGAGGAGTAGAGTATCTCTTCAACGGCTGGAGAGAGGCGGTGAATCTCGTCTATAAAGAGTATATCACCCTCTTCCAGATTTGTAAGAATGGCAGCTAAGTCTCCGCTTTTTTCTATCATCGGAGCAGCCGTTACTTTAATATTTGCCTCCATCTCGTTTGCAATTATTAGTGCTAAAGTTGTCTTGCCTAATCCGGGAGGTCCGAAAAAGAGAATATGATCCAGCGCCTCGCCTCTTTTTTTGCTCGCCTCTATAAACACGCCGAGGTTTTTTTTGATCTGATCCTGCCCGATGTACTCACTCCAAGCACTCGGACGAAGTGTTATTTCGCAACTCTCTTCGTTATCAAATCTCTCTATCTCTACCAATCTTTCCATAATCTCTCTTAGTAAGTGTGTATATCTTGAGGAAACTCACCGGTTCTAACCTCATCCGAGTAGCTCTTTATCGCACTTTTCACCAAAGAGGCTCCATCCATATACTTCTTCACAAATTTAGGGATAAATTCCTCAAATAGACCAAGCATATCCGAAAAAACAAGGACCTGCCCGTCTACGTCTCTTCCTGCACCTATTCCGATAACGGGTATTGAAACACTCATTGCAACCTTTTGTGCAACATCTGCCTTTACGCCTTCTATGACCATACAAAATGCGCCGGCGCTCTCAACCGCCTTGGCATCTCTGATAAGCTGCTCCTGCTCTTCTTTACTCTTGCCCTTTACTTTGTATCCGCCCTCTGAGCGAACGGCTTGCGGCAGCAGTCCTATATGCCCGCACACGGCTATGCCGTTTGAGCAGAGATGCTTGATAATATGTGCCTTCTCCTCGCCGCCCTCTATTTTTACAGCATCAGCAGGAGTCTCTTGAAACACCTTAATGGAGTTTTTAAGAGCTTCATCGGAGTTTATATATGTTCCAAAAGGCATGTCACAGATCAAAAAACTATTCTTCGCACCCATTGCAACCGCATTTGTGTGATATATCATCTGCTCCAGCGTAGCGCTCAGCGTGTCGCCTTTACCAGCAAAACTCATATTAAGACTATCTCCAACCAAAATTATGTCACAATCAGGCTCCACCAATCTCGCAAATAACGCATCATAAGCCGTTATCATAACCAGCTTGGAACCACCTTTGCTTTTTTTGATAGAAGTTATTGTCATTTTTTTAGTCATATAAACACTCTTTAATTTAATAAAAAGTATTTTAACTAAATATTGCTATAATTTTGGCCATATAGGAGAAATATTTTATGGGCGTAAGAAGTGATTTAGATTCCAACTTTGATTATGAAATAGTCGATGAGTTTCTGGACCACTACTCTATGATGGTAGATTATATGGAGAGTATGATTATCGATCTCTCTAAACCAAACATGTATGAAAGAAGCGTAAATGAACTTTTCCGCGTTTTTCATAATATAAAGTCTGCTTCAAGTTTTTTAAAAATCATGCCGATGGCAAAACTTGCAGCTTTTGTTGAAGATACACTTGACACAATGAGAACTGAGTATAAAAGTGTCAATGAAGAGACTGTCGACTGGCTGCTCAATATCAGCGATATGTTTGCTATCTGGAAAGATGATCTAAAACACGACAATGAACTGACCAATATAAAATATTCTCTACTTAAATTACCGGATTTGGAGAGCAGTTGAAAAAATTAGTGGCATATATAACATCGGGGTACCCGGAAAAATCCTTTAGCATAGACTTAGCACTGGCATTGGCCCAGAGCGGCGTAGATGCCATAGAACTTGGTGTTCCGTTCTCAGATCCAGTGGCTGACGGCCCGGCTATCGAGAAAGCAAACCATAAAGCTCTAGAGCTTGGTTTTAAATTTAAACATCTTTTAGAGATATCCGAAATTGTTGCTCCAAAAATAGATACACTCTGGATGGGCTACTTTAACAGCTTTTACCAGCACGATCTAGAGAATCTGATCCCTCTTGCAAAAAAAATAGGAGTAAGCGGGCTGATAATCCCTGACCTTCCCTATGAAGAGACACTTGCCTACAAAGAGCTCTTTGATATGAACAGTATCTCAAACATCAGTTTTGTCGCACCGACAGATACAGAAGAGAGAATAGAGAAGATCGTAAAAGACTCCAAAAAATTCATCTATATGGTTGCGTACGCAGGAATAACAGGTTCCGGTGTTTCCGAAGATCTTGCAGAGGTCCTATCATTAATTAAAAAACATACGCAGACACCTGTATATGTAGGGTTTGGAGTAAACGAAAAGACGGCAAAAGAGAAGGTAAAAGGTGCTGATGGTGTAATAGTGGGAAGCGCTTTTGTAAACATACTTTTAAGCGATGATCTGACTTACAAACAAAAAACAGATAAGTGTTGCGAACTTGCACAAATTATAAAAAACGAGATAAATAGTTAAAAAATTGTTAAACTGCTTTTAAAGGGTGAGTATTTTTGCTGAGGAAAATGGTGCGCCCGACATGATTCGAACATGTGACCGCTGGTACCGCAAACCAGTGCTCTATCCAGCTGAGCTACGAGCGCACACCATCTCTATTAAAGAGACCGAAATTATATCACTCTTAGCTTATA
>JBFEYZ010000004.1:0-26660 GCA_041561855.1 Sulfurimonas sp.
AGAGGATGATCAAAGCGTTATGTTCTCCTTTGGCGGCATAGGTGCCACTCCCGATGATCTTACAAGAGATATTGCAGCAGAAGTTTTTACATCAAAGCCTCTGCAAAGACATAAGAAGTTTGAGCAGGATATCATAGAGAGGTTCGGCGATGAAGCCTATCCTCACAGAGTCCATATGGCCGACCTGCCTCAAAATGCACAGCTTCTACAAAATCCGATCAACAATATGTCAGGTTTTTCTCTACAGGACAGATTCTTTTTTACTCCCGGATTTCCGCAGATGTCACACCCGATGATCGCTTCGGTGATCGAGCGTCTATTTAGCAGCTCAGTGCAAAAACATAGAGCCACCCTGCTCGCAAAAACAAGCGAAAATACGCTTATAAACATTATGAAAGTAATCCCGTCTGAGATAGAGCTCTCATCTCTGCCGATACTAAACAGCCAAGGTGCTTCCGTTGAGATATCACTATGTGCTTCAGATAAAGCTCTGGTTGAGAAAAACTTTAAACTCTTTACAGACTTTCTAGAAGAGTTAAAAATACCATATAATATAATTTAATTTAATATTATTTTGATATTGTCGATTTGTTGTCAAGAAGTAAAAATCAAGGAATCCTGCTATGATAATTTGGTTATTGGCACTATTATTGCTTTGTTTGTCCATATATGTTGCTTATCGCTTGTTTTTCCTTAATAAAAAAGAGAGAATCCAGAAAGGGGAGCATCATTACACTTTCAAAATATAAGAGGCAGTAATGGCTATTATGCGTAATAATCATGTTTTCAAGGGTCATAAAACACTCTTGGGGGCAAAGTATGTAACATACGGCGAACTTGAGCTCCCGCTCAGATACAACATCTTTCCTTCATCTAAAAACGGCTTCGACTGGGGTCACAAGGGAAGCGCTGCCCAACAACTCTCATTTTCAATACTTTACCAACTAAGCGACGAAGAGTTTGCTAGAGACAATGCACTGCTTTTTACAACAGACATAGTTTCAAAGTTTAGCGGCAGAGATTGGGTGATTTCGGCTTTTGATGTTTTGAAATGGATTAAAGCACATACAACAAAAGATGACATACAAAGCAGCCCTAAAGAAAAAAAAGAAGAGCCTGCAAATGTTTTAATACTAAAAACGCAAAAAACATCTAAAAAACCAAGGCCTAAGAGCAATGTAGTCAAAGAGATATGCAACGAGCTCCAAATTACACAAAAAGATCTTGCAAATATTCTTGAAATTCCTGAGGGAACCGTAAGCAGCTGGGCTGTGAAGAATGAGATACCCAGACTTGGAAAAAAAGCTATAGAGTTTTATATACAGAGCCAGAAAAACGAACAGATCATAAAGAGCTACAAAGATTTCGTCAAACTGCTTGACGTATCATAATAGACAAAGAAAGGTTTTTAGAACCTATCTGGCATAGTTCCTGTTTTTAGGCGCGTTTTCGTCATAGTCTAGCAGCAGCAGTATGCTTTTTTTGTTCGTTTTTCTTGCAAAATCTATTACGCTTATCCCCTTCGCATCTACGGCATCCTTATCTGCACCGTGCTCCAAAAGAAGCTTTGCTATCTCAAGACGACCGTAACAAGCCGCTGCCATAAGAGGAGTAAATCTGCTTCTTCTGGTTGTGGCATTTACGTCAATGCCTTTTGATATAAGATACTTTACCATCTCTATGTTGTTATATGTAACCGCCATATCAAAAATGCTTACGCCCTCTTCGTCAAAATCATATATATCTGCACCGTTCTCAACAAGCAGCATAATGAGTTCAAAATCGCATCCGTATCTTAAAGACGAGGCAAGAACAGACTCTCCAGTATCGTTGGCTTCATTTACGTCTGCGCCATCTTTTATATATTTTTTTACGCCCGCAAAGTCGTTGTTTTTTAAAAGTTCAATCCATTTATTCATGCCATAAGTATATACTAAATTGCTATTAGTAATGTTTAAGTATAATTCTTTTCACAAATTATTTAAGCGAGAATTCATGGAAATCATTCAGACTACAGATGCTTTTAAGGCACTTATTCAAAATATTAAATCATCAACAAAAGGCTATAAAGATCCTTTAGCATTTGGTATATGCAGAGTAGATATGGGGCAGTTAAATATTGGCAAAACACTTCAAGCGACCTACCCTATAATAAACTGGAATGAAAACTTCGGGAGTGCTGCTATTTTTATCAGAGCATTGGCAGAGCAAGGTGTTGAGATAGATTTTAACGAGAGTGAAGTTGTTTGCGACATCAACGCATCGTTCTTGAAAGAGTGTTTAAACGCATTTACACCTTATGCTGATGAAGCATACGGCGATGCTCATAAAAATATTCAGGTCGTCTCGACTCTATACAACCAGATCATGAACAGCGGCTCTTTAGAGGGTGAATTTAAAGTAACGTTTATTTTTGCAGACGAGCCTCTAAAGAGTGTTGAAGCTACTTACTTAAAACTATATGCAATCTCTCAAGCAAAAGCCGAACTAAGAAGCATAAATCTAAACGGTGCATTTGGCGCACTGCCAAATGTTGCTTGGTCAAACGGACAGCCAATAGAGCTAGATTATCTTCGTGAATTCGAGATCGAGTTGAAACTGGCAAACGAGTACCCTCATATTGACTTTATAGATAAATTTCCAAGATTCCTCCAGCATATAATCCCTGCGGACAATACAAGAATATTAGATACGTCAAAGGTAAGATTCGGTGCACAGCTTGCTGCGGGAACTACCGTAATGCCTGGAGCATCATACATCAACTTTAATGCAGGAACAACAGGGCCTGTTATGGTTGAAGGAAGAATCTCAAGCTCTGCTATTGTCGGAGCAGGCAGCGATGTCGGAGGAGGAGCTTCAATCCTTGGTGTTCTTAGCGGAACAGACGGTAATCCTATAACAATCGGTAAAAACACTCTTTTAGGAGCAAACTCTACTTGTGGAGTTCCACTTGGTGACGGTTGTATCATCGACGGCGGATTGGCTATTTTTGCAGGAACTAAAGTACACATAAACGATGAAGAGATAAGAGAGCTTCAGGCAGTCAATCCAGGTGCAAGTTTCTCTACTATCATGAAAGCATCAGAGCTGGCAGGGCTTAACGGCATTCATTTTAGACAAAACTCTCAAACAGGGCAGTATGTGGCTCAAAGAAGCACAAGAGAGATTAAATTAAACGCTGAACTGCACTAACATTTAATTTTTTCAAATAATGATCATTTCAGCTCTTTAAGACTAAAATGATCTAAGTTAGAAATAAAGGACTATTTATGAATGTCTCTAGCAATATATCGTCATTGCAAGCTCATCAGACTATGATGAACAGCAGCGCAAACAATATAGCAAATGTAAATAGTGATAGATATGTGCCGACCGATGTAAGAGTCCAAGGCAGTGAGAACTCCGTTATGGCAAACGTACGTAAAGCGGATGACAACGGAGCTTTAAATAGCCAGACTGATCTCTCCAAAGAGATCACGGATCAAATTATAGTTGAAGATGTAACAGCTGCAAATGTGGCTGCCATTAAGACACAAGATGAGATGCTAGGCTCGCTCTTGGATACAAAAGCCTAGCATCGGACTATAAAGATTACTTTGTCAATATATTCATACTTGTCAGATTTTTAAGTATCTCAGCCTCTTCATCATAGTTTTCTTGATATTTTCCTAGTCTTAAAGAGCTGAAAACCGGTTTTCCTATTATAACCCTGCCCTCATCATTCTCACTCTTTGTCTTTATGCCCCACGTGTTATGAAAAACTACTATCTCTCCGTTATATGTACCTACATAAAGAACAACGTGCCCCCTTTTGTACAGAAGAGTCTCAAAAGGTACAGCATTCTCTTTTATGGCCTCTATTTTCTCATCGTCCGATAAATTTTCAAGTGAAATTACTTTGCCTATCTTGCTTTGCTGATATGAGTTTCTAGGAAGCCATATACCAAATGGTGCGAACATATCTCTTAGCATTGATGAACAGTCTCTTTGTTCATACATCCCGCCCCATCCGTAGTTTGTTTTTGAAACCTCTTTTATAATGGATGCAAGGTTCTCATTGTTAAGCATAAGCAGATCTTTTGTCGCTATCTCTTTATATATTTTTGATTTTAAAAAGAGCGGTTTTGAGTTTTTATATGACGAGACGACAAGTATGGTATATGTATCTTTTTCTTCAGATATTAACGGGAAGATCATACCGATCTTTGATTTGAATAAAAAATTTCCGTCTGTGTCATATATTGGTCGGTCTTCAACTGTAATAGCTACTTTTTGTGCTTTTTGCCACTTATCTGTATGTTCGTCTTTTAAAACTGCAAATTTGTCGGATCTAAGCCATCCTGAAGCATACCCCGTAAACACAAAAGCCCACCCTCTATCTTTTGAATAGTGTGATATGAAAATAGGCTCGTTTGCATGAATAGAACTGTTTTGAAGATAATCAAACGGAAAACCTTCTCCTGCTACAGTCGGATCTTTCAAGAGCGGTCTGATTGTAGGAAAAGCTCTCATATTGCTATGTTTTAGCGTCACTGCTTTTTTATTAATAGTTCCGTACGCTTTAAAGTTTGCATTTTCAAGCATATTGTCAAAGAAACTCTCTTCCAAAAGACGCAGATTCTCTCCATAGCTTTTGTTTACTTTAAATGACGCAAAAGGCCACATAACAGATTTAAGGTCCTCTTTTGGCTTTTCAATATTCCATACACTAAAATAGTTCTTCTCATATTTTTTTTGAATTTCATAGATGGTTTTATTATTGTCTACATTATCTACATAGCTGCTTGCATCCTGAGGCAAATTAAGCAGGTCGTATATCTCTACATCTTTGGTCTCTATATTTTTTAAATCTTTTTGTGTTTCTTCCAAATATACAATATCTTCTTGAACTTCAACGGCAGGAGGATTATTTGCTCCCGTGTCATTCTTCAATGCAGCCTTTTTTGGCGCACAGCCTACAAATATAGCTATAGATAAAAGTAAAAAAATATATCTCAAAACAAAACCTTTTTAATCAACGCTTCCAAATCTGCTTACAACTCTTCCGATAACTTCTATCTCTGATGGATCAAGAGTTTGGGCAGAATATACTTGGTTGTCGGATATTATATCTATTTTCCCGTCAATTCTCTTTTGAATTCTCTTTATAAAAAGTCCTGCCTCTGTTCTTATTGTAAAAATACCGCCTCTTTGCAGATCCGTCTTGCTTCTGTTTATAAAGACTATGTCGTTATAGCTAAAAGTCGGTTCCATTGAGTCTCCGGAGACATTTATAGCCTCAATGTTCTTTAGCTCCCTCTCTCCTCCAAGCATCATAACAAACTCGTGAGGAATCTCTATCCCCTCTGCTTCTCCTTCATCAGCATCTGCTCCGCCTCCTGCGGATGCATTTACATTGCCAAAATATTTGATCATAAAAAATCTGTTCGTTGCTTCAACAAGACTTTCGGGCGATTGTCCGTAAAGCAGCCAGTTTATAGATATTGATTTTGTTGCGCAAAAATCTAAAAGTTCTCCAAATGGGATCTTGTTCCTTTTTTTCATCGTTGCAAAATTCATTTGGGAGATACCAAGCACATCAGCTACATCTTTATCATATATCTTTCTGCCGTTAAACTCTGTAGAGACAATACTTTTGATCTCCTCTACGATATCAAGAAAATTTTTCATTTTTTTTCCTTTTTGACAAATATTAAACTATTATATTTGATTTTTGAAATTTAGTCAAAAAATATATGACAAAATGCAATATTTTTTAGATAAAAATAAAAAAATGTGTAATATTTTCAAAAATCAAAAGGATTTAATATGACAATTGTAGTAAAAAATATACAAAGCTTATTTGAGAAATTTGAAGAAAATCTAGAAAGATGGGCTCAAAAGTTTTTCTAGAGAGCCGTATCCTGATCTTTTGACTTTTTCTCTTCGGCTTCTCTTTGCTCGGATTTGCTCTTGTGGTAGCCCCCAAATACAAAGACCATAAAAAGTATAAAAAGAATCAGCATGACTACATCAATAAAACTGCTCATTGGCTTCCTTTAAAAGTGTCATAGTTCTGTCTTATTGCTTCATACAGAACTATTCCGGTACTAATCGCCAGATTTAGGCTTCTGCCATCTTTTGTCATAGGTATGGTAATATTTTGTTCTTTGTAGGCATTTAAAACAGTCTCGGGTATTCCTGCCGTTTCGCTTCCAAAAAATATATAATCACCATCTTTAAATACTGCTTCGAAGTATGGCTTGTCTGTTTTTGTAGTTGCAAAATAGGCATTGCCGATTATCTCGTTTTTTTGAAAAAACTCATCTATGCTTTCCCATACATGCAGATCCAGCTTATGCCAATAGTCAAGTCCAGCACGTCTTACCGCTTTTTCATCAATATCAAAAGCGATAGGCTTTATTATATGCAAAGATGCGCCGGCATTAACACATAAACGACCTATAGCACCTGTATTGTTTGGTATTTGAGGATTTACAAGGACTAGGTTAAACAAACTCTATCCCTGAAAAATAACGGTTTTATTCTCATACACAAAGATTCTATCTTCTAGTGCCAATTTCAGAGCCCTTGATAAAACTACCTTTTCTACATCTTTGCCTGAACGCTGCATATCTCTCCAGCCGTAAGCATGATCGACATGTATGACTTCTTGAGCTATGATCGGACCTTCATCTAGATTGTTGTTAACAAAGTGGGATGTAGCACCTATGATCTTAACGCCCCTCTCATACGCCTGCTTGTAAGGATTAGCACCTATAAAAGCAGGTAGGAAAGAGTGATGAATGTTTATGATCCTATTCTCATACACTTCCACAAATTTAGGCGTCAGTATCCTCATATATTTTGCCAGAACAATATAGTCTATCTCTTCGAATCCTGCCAAACAATTGAGAATCTTGTTCTCATGGTCTTCTCTGTTTAAACCCTCATGTGAGATGCATATAAACGGGATATTAAATCTGCTGACAAGAGACTCCAGGTCGCTGTAGTTTGATATAACGCACAAGATATTCGCCTCTAGTTCTCCCGCTTCGTGTCTTATTAAAATATCACCAAGAGCATGCATCTCTTTTGTTGCCATTATTACTATGTTTTTATTTTTAGGAGCAATAACTTCCACGTTTGCACTTTGCGGTAAAATATCACACAAAGACTGGTAGAGCTTATCCAGAACAATATCGCCGTCAACAACGCTTCTCATAAAAAATTTATTTTGCTCTTTATCTACAAATTCATTGTTTGAGAGGATGTTTAAATCATTTTGATAAAAGACGCTGGATATTTTATGAACCAGCCCTTTTTCGTCGTTTGCATCTATGAGGACTCTGTATTGGCTCATTTACGTTTACCCCTCTCGATCTCTTCGACTCTTGAGTCTATTGTAACTAGCACATACTCCAAAAAATTGAGTGTCATATCTATCTTAGCCTCTATGTTTGTGTTGTTTGGGGCCTGAAATCCTTCAAAAAGCACAAGCAGTCTCTCTCTCATAGACTTTAAAAAGAGAAGTTCGTTGTTTGGAGTTTGCTCATCATCAAATGCATACTTCTCTTCATTTTCAACTTCTTCTTTTGGTTCTTCTTGCTTCTCTTTTTGGATCTTTCCTTTAGCTTCTTTGAGAGGTTTTAGGTTGTTAACTATATTTTTTTCCTGTTTGTCGCTCTCCATCTCTGCCAGAGTCGATAGAATTACATCTTTTAGTTCCATAGCTTTAATAACCACCTTTCAAATTCATTAAACTCAATATCCGCATCCATCTTTACAAAATACTCTTTCATTTGGGTATTTACGTTCAAAAACTTTTTTCTCATACCGGAGAGTCTTCGTATTGCGATCTTAGCATCACTATTTGAGGGATCTTTTTTAAGTATCTCTTTGTATATTTCAAGGGCCTCTTCTTTAAGCCCTTGCAGTTCATAGATATTTGCTAAAGTCAGTGTCTTCATTTTGCCGCATAATTAGCGATAATGGAGCCCATTTCGCTTGTAGAACAAACTTCTTTGGCATCAAACTGTGCCAGATCTTTTGTTCTGTATCCCTCTTTTAAAGCTCTTTTGATGGCTGCATCTATCTTATCAGCCGCATCGTTTTCGCCCAAAGCATAACGCAGCATCATAGAAGCAGATGAGATGGTCGCTATCGGATTTGCGATACCCTGCCCCGCTATATCAGGAGCGGAGCCGTGTATAGGTTCATAAACACCGATTTTCGCCCCAACCGAAGCTGAAGGCAGAAGACCTATAGAACCTGATAGCATACTTGCCTCATCACTTAAAATATCGCCGAAAATATTACCAGTCAACATCACGTCAAACTGCTTAGGGTCGCGAATAAGCTGCATCGCCGCATTATCAACGTACATATGAGACAGCTCAACTTCAGGATACTCTTTTGAGACCTCCGTAACTACGTCTCTCCAAAGCTGCGATACATCTAGGACATTCGCTTTATCTACCGAACATACTCTTTTGCTTCTTGTCATAGCGATCTTAAACGCTTGATGAGCTATTCTTACGATCTCTTCACGAGTATAGACCATCGTATTCCAGCCTCTGTTCTCGTCACGTCCTTTTGGTTCACCGAAGTAGATACCGCCGATAAGCTCACGGACAACCATCAGATCAACACCTTTAACTATCTCAGGTTTTAGCGATGAAGCATTTACAAGTTCATCATAGACAACAGCGGGACGAAGATTTGCATAGACACCAAGCTCTTTACGGAATCTTAAAAGTCCGCTCTCAGGTCTTTTCTCACGAGGCAGACTATCCCATTTCTGTCCGCCTATCGCGCCGAAAAGTACAGCATCACTGTTTAATGAGATGTTAATCGTCTCTTGTGGAAGCGGATCGCCTGTAATGTCATAAGCACAGCCACCCATTAAAGCCTCTTCATAAGAGAACTCTATATCACAGCATGAAGCAACGGCATCTAAAACCTTGACTGCTTCATCTATAATCTCCGGGCCGATCCCGTCACCTTTAATCAGTGCGATTTTATATGTTTTCATTATTTACCTTTAATCTCATTTTGTGCAAAGTTCATAAGTCCGCCTGCGTCGATAAGCTCTTGCATAAATGCAGGGATCGGCTTAAAGTTGTAAACTTTTCCGGATGTTTTATTTGTAATAGTTCCGTTATTCATATCTACGCTTATCTCATCACCCTCAGCAATCTCATCACTCTCTTTTAGCTCAAATATAGGAAGTCCCATATTAAAAGCATTACGATAAAAGATCCTAGCAAACGTAGGAGCAATAACTGCTGCAACACCTGCCGCCTTAAGAGCTATAGGAGCATGTTCACGTGAACTTCCGCAACCGAAATTCTCCTCTGCGACTATTATGTCTCCCTTGCTCATCTTGTTTACAAATTCAGGATCTGCATCTTCCATAACGTGTTTTGCCAACTCTTCGGGCACTGACGTATTTAAATAACGAGCCGCTATAATTAAATCCGTGTCAATATCTTTTCCAAATCTCCAAACTTTACCGTTAATATTTGCTTTTTGCATATAAATTCCTAATCATCTGTTCTAAATTAATTTTGCGATTATACCTAAAATGATATTTTAGTTTTATAAAGAGTCTTTATGATTTATGTATTACTTTTTTAATTTAACCTCGTAGAGGTCTTCTCTCCTGTCTTTTAGGTTTGTGACGCCTCCAAATGTGTGAAGTTCTTTTAGAAGGTCAAGATCAACATCAGCAACAAGTATCATCTCCGTATTTGGCGTAGATTCCGCTTTTATACCGTTTGAAGGAAATGCAAAGTCGCAAGGAGTGAACACCGCAGATTGCGCATACTGTATATCCATATTGCTAACCTTTGGCAGATTTCCAACACACCCTGCAATAGCAACGTAACACTCATTCTCTATCGCACGTGCCTGTGAGCAGACCCTGACTCTTGAGTAGCCGTTTTGAGTATCCGTTAAAAACGGCACAAAAAGTATCTCCATCCCCTCTTTTGCAAGCAATCTTCCAAGTTCCGGAAATTCGGTGTCGTAACAGATCAACACGCCTATCTTTCCGCAGTCCGTATTGAATGTTTTTATCTCATTAGAGCCTTTTAGCCCCCATATTCGCTCCTCATCAGGAGTTACGTGTATCTTAGAGTACTTCTCAATAGTACCGTCGCGTCTGCACAAAAATCCTACGTTATATAGATGCCCCTCAACAAGTTCCGGCATACTTCCTGTTATAATATTTATGTTGTACGAGATGGCCAGCTTCGAAAACTCATCACGAAACTTATCTGTATAACCTGCAAGTTCCCTTATAGCCTCTGCTTCATTGAGATGATTGTATTTTGACATCAACGGCGCATTGAAAAACTCTGGAAATACGGCAAAATCACTTCTATAATTTGACACAGCGTTTATAAAATACTCCGCCTGCTGAAGAACTTCTTCTATATTGTTATAAGGTCTTACCTGCCACTGGATAAGACCGAGTCTGATCACGGTCTTTTGCGTCAGCGGGTTTTTCTTGGGCTGAGTATAGTAGATATTGCTCCAGCCCAATAGCGCTGCATATTCACAGCTCTCCTTATCACCCTCGAGGTAATTTTTTATTACACGTCTTACGTTAAAATCGTTTGAGAGCTGAAAATTAAGGACGGGATCCTCTATCTCTTTCTCTTTGACTTTTTGTATATATTCTCTAGGGGACATCTCTTTTGAATAATGAGCATAGTTTGGCAGTCTGCCTCCAAATATGATTCCTTTTAAGTTAAGCTCTTCACAAAGCTCTTTTCTGTAATCGTAGAGTCTTCTTCCAAGCCTTAGTCCACGGTATTTTTTATTTACAAAGACATCTACACCGTATAAAATATTGCCAAGCGGATTAAATGTATTAAAAGTGTAGTTCCCAGTTATCTGTTTGTAGGTGTGGTTATCTTCAAATTTATCATAATCAACGATCATGCTTAGAGCAAAACCCGCAAACTCACCGTCAATTTTTATGCTTACCTGCCCTTTAGGAAATTTAGTAATAAGTATTGAAAGCTCTTCTTTGCTCCAAGTTGAATCTTTGAGATGCCTGTACTCATCCTCCATCAGCTTGGCGACTTCTTTATAGTCGTCAACTTCTAAATAGTTTAGTTCGATCTTCTCTATATTTTTTAAATTCATAAAAATCCCTGCTTTTGTCTATGTGCATATGTTATTGTACTAAAAGTAATTTGATCTTATATTAATAGGTGCTCAAAGGGAGAGATGCAGCTTGATATCAAATAGTATCAAGCTGCTTTTAGGAGTTTATTATCTTTTTAAGTTGTTTGTAGTTTGAAGCATTTCATCACTTGTAGTGATAACTTTTGAGTTGGAGTCGTAAGCACGCTGCCCTGTTATTAGATCTGTCAGTTCAACAACAAGCTCAACGTTGCTCAGCTCGACAAAACCCTGTCTTAGCACGCCAAGACCGTCAAGTCCTGGAGTTCCCTCTACAGGCTGACCTGAACTGTCTGTCTCTATGTAGAGATTATCGCCCATAGAGTGAAGTCCCGCAGGATTGATAAAGTTCGTCAGCGTGATCTGCCCTATCTGCGTAGCCTGAGTCTGACCAGGCTGAATAACACTTACGGTACCGTCCGTCCCTACGCTTATATTTGTAGCATCAGGCGGGATTACGACTTCTGGAACCATTCTATATCCGTCACTGTTTACGATAGTTCCGTTCTCATCTATCTTAAAGGCACCGTTTCTTGAGTAGACTTCCGTTCCGTCTGGAAGTTCAAGCTTGAAAAAACCTTTTCCGGTAACTGCCATGTCAAGTTCATTGTCCGTCTGCTTTAGGCTGCCTTCTGAAAATATCTTGTTTATAGCGGTAGGTCTGACACCAAGACCTACTTCAATTCCAGTCGGGCTTTTAGTAACGTCGCTAGTCGATGTTCCCGCATACTCCATAACTTTGTACATCAAGTCGGCGAACTCTGCACGGGATTTTTTAAAACCGATCGTATTTACGTTAGCAATGTTGTTCGCCGTCGTATCTATCTGTGTCTGCATTCCCAACATTCCTGTTGAGGCAGTATAAAGTGATTGCATCATAGTCTAAACTCCTTAAGATTTTCTGGCAATTTTTTCAATTGCATCACGGTTCATATCATTCATCTGTGTATCCATTGCCTTTTGATACATTCCAACCAAGCGGTTTGTCTCTATAAGCTGTGTCATCATCTTTACGGCATTTACATTACTTTTTTCTACAAAACCCTGTACGACAGCCCCGCTCTCTTCAAGGCTTTTGAGCTCCTCTTCACCGTCATAACGGTAGAGATTGTCACCCTCTTTTTTCAAAAAGGAAATGTTGTCCGGCTGTGCTATAAAGATTTTTGCATTAGGAGCAAAATTAGCACTGTTAGGTACATTCGCGTATATCTGCCCATTCTTATCTATCTCTATTATGCTATCCTCTTGGTTTAGGACTATTGGCTGTTTTGTTTCAAAATAGTCGCTTGGCAGCACTTCATAGCCGCTTTTTGTTATAAGCCTTCCCTGATCGTCTCTGGTAAATGTGCCGTCTCTGGTAAATCTAACTCCATCCGGTGTTTTGACCAAAAAGAAAAGCCCCTCTCTTGATAGAGCCATATCCAGAGGGTTATTGCTTTTTTGCATATCTCCCAAAGAGTAGTCTGTATAAGCATCAACAATTTGTGGGGCTTTGTTCATGGCTCTGTTTAAAAACTGTGCCGCTTCTTTTGTATGATTTGCATTAGGCAGCTCGTCTCTTGCCTCTTTATACAGACGCATAAAGTCACCTACTATCAGATTATCCTCTTTAAAACCTACTGTGTTTACGTTAGCAAGGTTGTTTGCTATAGTATCTAAACGGTTAAATTGGGTAACCATACCTGCTGCTGCTGAGTAATATCCGCTTTGCATAAAGTACCTTTGAACAAATATTTTCAAGTTAAAAGCAAAGTGTGTTCCAATAATAAAAGAAGAAAAGATTAAGAGTGTTTCGGTATAATCCACCTTTGAAAAATCTTATAGACCAACAAGGTGTATTTTATATGACAGCTAAAGAACTCAACAAAGCTATCGAATCATTCTTTGCCAATCAGAAACCAAAAGAGTGTTTAACTTACGAATCATTAATAGAACTCTTTGACAAACAACCAACCGCTACGCAAGCCGCAAATATATTTAAACTTATACAAAAGCATAAGGCTTGTATTTACACTGCGTCGGAGCATGCAAAACTTCTTAATGACAAAGAAGCAGAAGCAAGAAAAAGCGCTCAAAGAAAGATGATTGAGAACAACGAAACCGACAATTTCGACATTTTAAAAGAGCATGAACTGCTAGAGTGGTCACGCTCAGACTCTCCTGTGCGTATGTACCTGCGTGAAATGGGACAGATCCCGCTTTTAACAAAAGAAGAAGAGATAGAGATATCTAAAAAAATAGAGGGCGGAGAGAGCATCATCATAGATGCAATCTGTTCTGTTCCGTACTTAATAGAGTTTATATTAGACTATAAAGAACCTCTGATAAACCGTGAGAGAAGAGTCAAAGAGCTGTTTAAAAGCTTTGAAGATGAAAAAGACGACGAAAATGACGATTCAGACAGCGACAATGACGACAATGACGATATCGATGATGAAGATACAGAAAAGACATTGACCGTAAAAGATAAAAGCAGAGTTGAAAAAGTAACTACTAGCTTTAAAGCCTTGGAAAAAGCAAAAAAAGAGTGGGTAAAACTGACTGAAAAAGCACCTGAGGATCTTGATGGAGAACTTACTCCTGATATAATTCAATACTTTTTGTCAGTTACATTCAAAAAAAGCATTTTAAAAGAGAAGCTGCTTGATCTTGGTCCGACATCTAAGCTTATAAATGAACTTGTAAAAGCGATGGAAACCGCTCTTAAGAGTGATGAAGGCTATGATAAAGAACTTAAAAGATTAGAGTATAAGCTTCCTCTTTTCAACTCAACTCTAAGAGCAAACCATAAGATTCTAGTAGAGAAGATCTGCGATTTAAGCAAAGAAGATATCTCGGCAATGGTACCTGAAGCAACTATGGTAAGCACATATATGGAGATCAAAAAACTAGTACAGACCAAAGAAGCTTCAAAAAACAGCTTTGATATGGAACCTGAAAAACTAGCTGATATTTTAGAGCAGATAAAGCGCGGTAAAAATATCTCTGAAATATCAAAAACAAAGATGGCAAAATCGAACTTGAGACTTGTCGTCTCTATCGCTAAAAGATATACAAACCGCGGACTTCCGTTCCTTGACTTGATTCAAGAGGGAAATATAGGTCTTATGAAGGCGGTTGATAAGTTCGAATACCAAAAAGGGTATAAGTTCTCAACTTATGCCACATGGTGGATACGTCAGGCTATATCTCGTGCGATTGCAGATCAGGCTAGAACAATCCGTATTCCGATTCACATGATCGAGACTATAAACCGCATAAATAAGATTATGCGTAAACATCTTCAAGAGCACGGAAGAGAGCCGGATGTTGAGATCATCGCTCAAGAAGTAGGTCTTTCAGTTGAGAAGGTTAAAAACGTCATTAAAATAACAAAAGAGCCTATTAGTCTTGAAGCACCTATCGGCAGCGAAGATGACGGGCGTTTTGGAGATTTTATAGAAGACAAATCTTCACTCTCACCTTCTGACTCTATACTAAAAGATGACCTTAGAGTTCAGATAGAAAATGTTTTAGAGCAGCTTAACGAGAGAGAAAAAGCGGTTATAAAACTACGTTTTGGAATTATGGATGATGAGTCTGATAGAACACTTGAAGAGATAGGAAAAGAGCTTAGCGTAACACGTGAAAGAGTACGCCAAATCGAGTCAAGTGCAATCAAGAAACTCAAACACCCTAAAGTCGGACGAAAACTCAAGAACTACATAGAAGAGTAGTTATGATGACATTTGAGCAGCAATGGATCGAGTATGATTACAACCCTTTCGTGCTCTTTAGCTCAAATGGGAAAATTATTTCACTAAATGCAGAGGCTCAATTTTTACTAGGAGCAATCACTACGGAAGAGCTTTTCAATCTTGCTACGACATATGCAAATGTCTCATTTGGATTTAAAACAACTTTTGTAGAATTAGAGTTTGGACGATACAGATTTTTTGCACTAACCGTAGGCTATGAAAATGATGACGTAATAGGCATAAAGCTCTATCAAGCGCCATCTTTTAAAATTAGCGCTCAAAAGCCTGTCGGTGAGTTGACAAATATATACACGCTTGTCGACCTATGTATGCTGACCAGCTCTATAAACTCAAAAACACTCTTTGAAAAAGATTTTGACCCCACTATTCCGGAAATCATACTAGACTCAAACAACTTTATAAAAATACTGAATAAAGTATATTCATGCTATGAAAAAAATGAGAAAATTTCAACAAAAATATTTTACAGGGTTGGAGAGCATATTAAGTTTGAGAAAAATAAATATAGTATTTTTTCTATCGAAGTAAGCTCAAAAAAGATTGATGAAGAGAGAGTCGGCGAGCTAAAAGCGTTAACATCAAATACAAACTTTTACATAGATATTCAAAAGAAGATAACCATAAACATACCTATGATTACCTCATAGCTCTTTTGCAAAAAAATATCCGGCTATAATTCCAACCAACAGTGACGGAAGATAGATAGAAATATCTAAAAGAGCGTTGTTTTTAAGAGCTATAAATCCCAGAACAAGAAAGAGATAAGGGATCAGTCTAAAGAGGGAGACTCCTGCTCTTGAGCCCTTTTTTATCTCTTTTATGTTTAATATCTTTATCTTTTTTTTCTCTTCTTTAACAATTGCCTTGATATCGAGCTCGTCTATTGGTCTATTATCTACCTCAATATCTTCATAAAGCTCATATGGGTCTTCTATTTCATCCAATATATCTTTTTTTTCATCTATGTTTTCAAGTTCTATCTGCTTTTTTACCATTTTTTTATAGGCATAAGCAGATCCGGCAATTATAAAAAAGCTGCTTAGGAATGCTATTTGAAGATTTATATAAAATTCAAAAGAGATGAAATTTGCCAGAAGAATAATAGACTGGAGTATAACTAAAAACTTAATAGTTTTTTTCACTCTCATCCTCGTCTTCATCATCTTGGAGCTTTTTCTTTATAGCATAACGAGGCTCTTTTGCAAGCTCTTCATACTCTTTGTACTGCTTTGAGTAGGCTTTGTAAACATTAAGTACCGCTGCAGCAATACCTATAAAAACACCTATCCACAGAGTCCAGAGAGCACCGGTTAAATTTTTAAGTAAAAAACCTATTCCGACACCCATGAGAATTGCAACAACTATGGAGATTCCAAGGGACAAGCTGTCAGCTGCTTCGATTATCGGCTTTATTCTAGGAGCTTTCTGCTCCTCTTTATCACTGTTATGCATTATTTGTTATCTCTTTAAATACTTTTGCGCTTGCTTTAATGGTATCTTCTATCATATCATCAGTTATAGCGGTTGAGATGAATCCCGTCTCATAAAGAGAACATGCGAAGTAGAAGCCCTCTTGAAGCATTTTAGAATGAAATTTAGCAAACAGCTCTGCGTCCGAGTTGCATGCATCTGCAAAGTTTTTAACAGGTCTGTCATTAAAAAAGAAACCGAACATACTTCCTCTGGTGTCTATCTGCATAGATATACCGCAGGACTCTGCCTCTTTGCGCATTCCTTCAACCAATCTCTTTGCTCTTTCATTTAAAACAGAAATCACCTGAGCATTTTTCTTTAGTTTAGATATTGCTGCAAGTCCCGCAGCCATTGCTACTGGATTACCGCTTAGTGTTCCCGCCTGATAAACAGGTCCTTCAGGAGAGAGCTTCGCCATAATGTCTGCTCGTCCTCCAAATGCACCGACAGGCATCCCGCCGCCGATAACCTTACCTAAAGTCACAATATCCGGTTTTACACCCGTAATAGACTCTGCTCCGTTTACGGTAGCGCGAAACCCGCTCATTACTTCATCGAATATCAAAAGAGTACCATTAGCATCACAAAGTGCTCTTAGCTCATGCAAAAACTCTTTGTCCGCAGGCACAAGACCCATATTACCAGCTATCGGCTCTATAATTACACATGCAATGTCGTTAGAGTCGGCAAAACATTTCTTTACGCTCTCTATATTGTTATACTCTGCCAAGAGCGTATGCTTTGTAAAATCTGCAGGCACTCCAGGTGAGCTCGGATTTCCAAATGTAGCGGCACCGCTTCCTGCTTGAACTAAAAGAGAATCACTGTGTCCGTGATAACAGCCCGTAAACTTTACGATATCATCACGTCCTGTATATCCGCGAGCAAGGCGTATAGCGCTCATAACAGCCTCAGTTCCGCTGCTTACAAACCTGATCTTGTCTATTGAGTCAAACATAGATATGACCAGCTGTGCCAGATCACTCTCCGCCTGTGTAGGAGCTCCAAAACTAAGCCCGTGTTTTACTGCATCAATAACTGCACTCTCGATACTCTCATCCCTATGACCAAAAATAAGCGGCCCCCAGCTTTGAACAAAATCAACATATCTATTTCCGTCAATATCAGTTAAATAAGCACCGCTTCCCTCTGCTATGAACAGAGGTGTCCCCCCGACACTGCTAAATGCTCTTACAGGCGAGTTAATGCCTCCAGGAATTAAATCTTGCGCTTGTTTAAAAGCTTTTAGTGAACCATCTACACTCATCAAACACCCTTAATATTTTTTTGTCATTATAGCAAAGTTGTATTAATCTATATTAGTTATAATGGTCCAAATTTTAACGACTGGATATTATGCATTGAATCGCTCCTCTTTTGCCCTGTTTGTTGCACTTTTAATTCACTTTATACTGCTACTGCTTTTCTGGCTTCTTGGAACAATTGCACCCGAGATAAAAAAAGAACAAAAGCCGCAAGAGAACAAAATAAAGGTCTCGCTAAAAGAGATGCCGAAAATATCCAAAGAAGCGGGCGATAAAAAAGAGATTATTAAAAAACCTCCGCAAATAGCGCCTCCTATGCCAAAAGGGAGCCAGTTAAAAGAGTTGGCTACGCCAATAAACAAAAAGCCTCCTATCAAATATGAACCGAAGAAAATTCAAGAACAAAAAGAACTACTCACTGCCAAATCAAAGGAAGAGTTTAAGCCCCATGAAAGAAGAGAAGAAGAGAAGATAGTTCAAAAGCCGAAGATAGAGCCAATACCGCCGTCCAAACCATATATTCCGATTGTTCCGCCACCTCCCAAAGAAGAAAAAGAGCAAAAAACCAAAGAGTCTTACAGCTGGCTCTATGAAGACAAGTCTAAAGAGGAGAAGGATGAGAAAAAGGCTAAACAGAGTTCAGGGAGCAGTATAGGCAGCTCAAACCTAAAAGAACTATATGGAGATATGTTCGGCAAGCTCACCCCGGGTCAGCAGAAATATCTTATAGACAATCAAGAGATAATGAGAAGGATCACGCAAGAGGTACTAAACAGGGTAGCACAGGTAAATCTTACAAGAGATCTAAATGTAAATAGAACAAATGTAGTCGAATTCTATCTCCATCCAAACGGAGACATCAGTGACTTTAAGTTTCTTAAAAAAAGCGGCTACTATATACTTGACGACACAACGAAAGAGACCATAGAATACGCCTACAGCAGATATCCTAGACCTGATGAAAAGATTCTTGTTCGTTATAACGTTTTTTATAATTTAGCCAGATACTGAAATTACTAGATATTTTTATTTAACAGCGCCAAGGCACCTTTGTATATAGGCTCGTCTATAAATCCAAACTCATCGTCTTCAAAACCGGTAATGCCCTCTTCTCTTTTGAGCTCAAAGAGCTTTACAATAGTTTTGGCCCTTAATATCTCTTTCTCTTCATCCGCAAAAACTTCATTTACAATCGAGACCTGCGTAGGAGAGATACACCCTTTTGCATCATAACCCATACTTTTTTCAAGCTGCAGCCACTCTTTAAATTCATCTATATTCTTAAACTCCTGATAAACAAACGAAACTGGCCTAACACCTATTATTCTGCATGTGACTAAAAAATGCGACAACATATAAAGCACGGTCGGATTATCTCTTTTTATAAGACTTTGCGGAAGTTTCATATCTGCAAAAAGGTCAAGTATGCCAAAATAGAATGTCGTAATCCTTTTGTCTATTTTAAGCAAAGGAAGATTCTTCCAAGCATCACTCGTCTCTATTGAGAGGTGCAGTTCTGTTTTTTCATCCAGCAGTTCATAAACAGAAGCTACTTCTTTTACCTCTCTAATCTTTGGTACTCTGATTGCATCGGGCATAAACTGGTTTAAGTATGCTATCTCTTCAAATCCACCCTCGTTTAGAGCATTTACCCTTACGACAAGTTTTTTGTCACAATGCTTGTGATGAGATAGAAAAATAGCGCATAAAACAAGTCCGAACGGCTTGTCTTCTCTGCTTACGCCGTCCTCTAAATTGAGCACTATACAGTCAGCCTCAACAGAGTCTATTTTCATAAGATGATCCAAATTGCTGCACGAGAGCATCAATACAGAAGTAAAATCTTTTCTTCTGTTTAGCCTTCTGTATGTAGGAACTGCCAGCTCGTCTAACTTAGTCAGATCCCTCTTTTCGTATGCTTCTTTTACCTCTTGATAATTATCTAACATCTGTGCCGCCTTCTCTCTTTTTTTCTTGCAGATAAAAATAGAGTGCCTTGATCTCCTTTTGAGTTAAAAAATACCTAGGCATCCCATTTTTTCTGACGTTCAACGAAGTAAAAAAATCGTTAAAACTTATATTGTTTATAGCCGGCCCTGCAAAACTCTTTTTCTCGTTCTTATGCTCATATTTTGCAACGACCTTCCCTTCTCCGCTTTGTCCGTGACACTTATGACACCCGATACCTCTCGGATTTTTATATAACGAGGTAGCATACTCCATAGGCGTTATAAAACTGCTTTTAGCTAGCAGCAAAAACGGTAGCATTATAAACAACAGACTCCTCATAAAGCCATCCTTTAATATATAAAGGTATAATAACAAAAAAATAATATTATGAGGTTTAAATGCAACTTCTTGATGGAAAAGCGCTCTCTGCGAAAATAGAAAAAACCGTAGCGGATGAAGTAAAAATTTTAAAGAATAAAGTAGGTTCCGTTCCTGGTCTTGCAGTAATACTGGTCGGGCAAGATCCTGCCAGTGCTGCTTATGTAAGCATGAAGAAAAAAGCGTGTGACAGAGTAGGTTTTTACTCCGTGACTCACGAAATGCCACAGGACATATCTCAAGATGCGATAGAGAAAACTATCACAATGATGAACGACAATCCAAATATTGACGGTATTTTAATCCAACTACCTCTTCCTTCACAAATAGACACCACTAAAATACTTGAACTTGTAAACCCAAGCAAAGATGTTGACGGCTTTCATCCATATAATGTAGGAAGGCTCACGACAGGGCTTGACGGATTTGTTCCATGTACGCCGCTTGGGGTCATGGAGCTTTTGAATGAGTACAAGATTGATGTAAAAGGGAAAAACTGCGTCGTAGTCGGTGCATCAAATATCGTAGGAAAGCCTATGGCATCACTTCTATTAAATGCAAATGCAACGGTAGAGATCTGCCATATCTTCACAGATGATCTGAAAAAGCACACGCTAAATGCAGATATGATCTTTGTGGGTGCCGGTGTTATAAACCTGATTAAAGAAGATATGGTAAAAGATGGCGCCGTCATTATAGATATCGGTATCAATCGTGCAGACAACGGCAAACTAGTCGGTGACGTAGACTTTGAAAAAGTAAGTAAAAAATGCTCATACATCACACCTGTTCCTGGCGGTGTAGGTCCTATGACGATATCAATGCTTCTTAGCAACACATTAAAAGCCGCACAAGCGCATGCAGATGAAAGAGAGTAAATGAAAGAGATATTACGTAAAACATACAATTTTTCAAATTCATGGACAGGGACGATCATCATCGTTCTTTTTGTTATTTTTTTTTATTGCTCAGGCTTTTAAGATACCAAGCGGCTCAATGAAGGACTCTCTTCTTATCGGAGACCATCTTTTTGCAAAAAAGTTTGCTTACGGTGTCTCTATGCCGCATATCCCTTTTTTAGAAGTTTCTATTATGCCTTGGAGCGATAAACTGCGTCTTCTTGACGGTGACATACCTAAAAGAGGTGATATTGTAATATTCAGACCGCCTCACAATACAAAACAGCACTTTGTAAAAAGATGTGTGGCACTTCCAGGTGATGAGCTATTCGTTGCAGATAAAAATCTATATATTCATCACAAAGAAGGTGATGAATGGATAAAGAACAATTTTGATGAAGATGATATAGTTATCTTCGCAGATAAACTATGGGTTAAAAACCCGTATATGAAAAAACATCCCGGGATACATCACGACAAGAAGATTACCTTTAACGGACAGTATCCTATGCCTATATTCAATTTTGCTCCAATCAGAGTTGACGAGGACCACTATTTTATGATGGGAGACAACCGTGACCACTCAAACGACAGCCGTTTTTGGGGAGCGGTTCCTTATGAGAACATCGAAGGCACTCCTTGGTTTATCTACTTTAGCATAGACGAAGATTGGGAAATAAGATGGGACCGTATAGGGAAAACCCCTACAGATCTGGAGAGTCCAGAATATCTGGATAGAGCTATTGCCGAGAGAATAAAAAAAGACAAAGACGACTATGGAATCTATTGATCTGCTAAAAATTGCCGCTGCCGTTTTTGCCCTAACTCTGGCAATCGTAGGACATGAAATAATGCATGGGTGGGTTGCCTATATGTACGGCGACAATACGGCAAAAAATGCGGGCAGACTCTCCATTAACCCTATTTCGCACATTGATTTGGTTGGTACCATCCTTGTTCCTGCCGCTATGTATTTTGTGCCTATTCTTCTTGGGGGAGAGAGCGGATTTTTATTCGGATGGGCAAAACCTGTTCCGATTAACATGAGAACGGTAGTTGACAGAGCCGGTTTTAACGGGGCTATGCAAGTTGATCTGGCAGGAATCGTTTATAACTTTACTCTGGCTGCTATAGCGTCTATAATAATAGTGAATATGAACAGACCTACCGATGCAGATTCGCTCTTCTATATTTTTGCATACCTCTTTATACTTCAGACACTTATCATAAATGTTGTCTTGGGAGTGTTTAACCTGCTCCCTATACCGCAATTTGACGGTGCACACTTTGTAATGCATCTTTCGCTAAAATACAAGATAAATTCCGTTGCCGAATTCTTTTATAAAAATGAAAGATATGGAATAATTATAGTTTTAATAGTTCTTATGACGCCGCTAAAAGATTATCTGCTCTTAATGCCTGTGCAGACGATTTTAAAGCTGCTTCTATCTTAAAAGGAGACAAAAAGTGAAGTTTTATATTGCTACGGACCACGCAGGACTGGATCTCAAGGATTATACGGTCGAACTGTTAAAAGCCAAAGGGCATGAAGTTATAGATCTGGGGCCATTTTCAAAGGACAGAGTTGATTATCCGGATTATGCCGTAAGGGTTTGCAAAGCAGTTTTAGCCGATAATAACTCACACGGTATTTTGATATGTGGATCAGGAATCGGCATGAGCATGGCGGCAAACAGACACAGCGGGATTCGCGCAGCACTCTGCCATGACGCTTACACAGCTACCGTTGCCAGAGGGCATAATGATGCAAACGTATTGTGTTTCGGCGAGAGAATCATAGGTAAAGGCGTATGTGAATCTATAGTGGATGCATGGATAGACGGAAGCTTTGACGGCGGACGCCACACAGCCCGTGTAGAAAAAATAGAAGCGATCCATTAATGCACACGCTAGCTGGTACGGCACCAAAACTTGCCTCCAATGAGGCATAAGAGCTATAATTTTAAATAAGGAAAACTGATGTTTGTGGAATGGTCACTTTTAACGATACTCTCTATCTTATCTGTATATCTCTTTGTTAAAATGTTTTACTTTAAAAGTATTACAAGCAAAGAGCAGAGAAACAACGATTTGATGAAACTAACTCTTCAAGAGGCAGAGATACTTATCAGAAAGTATCAGATCCAGCTTCAACGCGCCCTTGGTAACGTTGATATATTGAGTGATGAGTTGACAAAACAAAAAAATGAACTTAAAGTTCTAAAACAGAGAAATACGAAATACAGACAAGAGACCGACCGTCTTAACAATAAAATAAAAGCTCTAGAGGGTCGTATAGACGCTCTAATATAATATAAGGAATGAAAATGACACTTAGCAATACAGAAAGAAAGATCATAGAGAATTCTATAAGAGACGTAAAAGATTTTCCAAAGCCCGGTATTGTATTTAAGGATATAACAACCCTCTTAAATGATAGAGAAGCTTACGGGGTCACTATGAACCACCTTTACCAGAGATATAAAGAGTATAACCTTGACTATATAGCCGGCATTGATGCCAGAGGCTTTATCTTTGCTGCTTCACTTGCTCAGATGCTTGGCATAGGATTTGTTCCTATCCGTAAAAAAGGCAAACTTCCATATACAACCATAAGCGAAAAATACTCTTTGGAATACGGTGTCGACGAAATTGAGGTTCATATAGACGCTTTTACCAAAATTCCGAATGCAAGAGTACTTCTTATGGATGACCTAATAGCTACTGGAGGAACCGCTAACGCTGCTGCAAAACTTATAAATCAAGCAGGTGCGTCTTGCGTAGAAGCTTGCTTTATCATAGGACTTGACTTTTTAGACGGGCAAAAAGAGTTGAAAAAGAGCACGGAAGTCTACTCACTGGTCGAGGTAAAATAATGTATATACCCTCTCCTTCAAAATTTGATCCAGATGAAAACGGTCATTTTGGAACTTTTAACAAAGACAGTGTAGCTTTTGGCGGCAGATATGTCCCTGAAACACTTATGCCGGCACTTCTTAAACTAGAAGAGGAATACAAAAGTATTCGTTTTAATAAAGAGTTTTGGAGTGAAGTAGATTACTACCTAAAAGATTATGTAGGACGTCCATCACCGCTTTACTTTGCAAAAAACTTATCTGACGAACTCGGCGCAAAAGTCTATCTAAAAAGAGAAGACCTCAATCATACGGGAGCGCATAAAGTAAACAATGTTATTGCACAGGGACTTATGGCAAAAAGACTTGGCTATAAAAAGATAATCGCCGAAACAGGTGCGGGCCAGCACGGAGTTGCAACTGCAACTATCTGTGCACTTCTTGACCTGGAGTGTGAAATATTCATGGGTGCAAAAGATGTCGCAAGACAGGAGCTAAATGTATTTCGTATGAAACTTTTGGGAGCAAAAGTAAACTCTGTTGAGAGCGGAAGCAAAACCCTCAAAGATGCAATGAATGATGCTATACGCCACTGGGTAACAAATACAAGAGACACTTTTTACATAATAGGAACTGTTGCCGGACCGCATCCATATCCGATGATGGTAAGAGATTTCCAAGCTATTATCGGCTACGAAGCAAGAGCACAGATTCTACAAAAAGAGGGTCGTCTGCCTGACCACGTTATAGCCTGCATAGGCGGCGGCAGCAATGCTATAGGCACGTTTCACCACTTTTTAGAAGATGAAGGCGTCGAGTGTATCGGCATTGAAGCAGGCGGGCGCGGAATCGGGAGCGGACAGCACGGGTGCTCGCTGAATCAAGGACGCCCAGGAGTATTGCACGGTCAGATGAGCTATCTTCTTCAAGATGATGACGGGCAGATTTTAGAGGCCCACTCTATTTCCGCAGGACTCGATTATCCAGGTATCGGACCAGAGCACTCGTTTCACCACGACAATAAATCGGTCAGTTATGATTATATAACGGATGAGGAAGCTCTTAATGCGTTTGTATGGCTCTCTCAAAAAGAGGGAATAATTCCTGCGTTTGAGAGTGCCCATGCCGTTGCATATCTTAAAAAATTACCAAATATCAAAGACAAACTAATCATAGTAAACCTTTCTGGTCGCGGAGATAAAGATATGATACAAGCAAAAGAGCTATTAAGCTTTAACAATTAAAATTCTTGCAAAACTGCAATAATTTGGCAGCCTTTAGCGCCATAGCGGCCAGCGTAGCTAAATGGGCTCACGTGCCCTCACTTTTGGGCATTGCTTATTTAGCGTTCAAATAAAAGAACAGGAATATTTGTGAATATTAAATTAGTAGAAAAAAACATATCTGATATTGATTCAGAGATAAAAATAGAATTTATAAGTAAAGATGAAATTAGCGGGCATCAAGAGTCTGAGATACTAGGTAGTGCAGGATTTAAAGCAGAACAGGATACTACATGCTTTTTATACGAAAAAAGAGTCATATTCTGCGGTGTAGACAGTAAAAAAAGTGATGATATAAGAAGTGCGGCGGCAGCGATGATAAAAGTGCTCAAAAGTTCAAACTACAAATCGGCAAAGATAAGCGCTGTTAGCAAATCATCTCTTGGTGCATTGGTGGAAGGTATCGTTTTAGGCGGCTATGAGTTTAATGAGTACAAGTCTGAGTCGAAAAAAACAGCTTTAGATACCGTTAACATAGCAGCGGATGATATGGAATTTGCTGTACTTGAATCTATCTTTAATGAAGCTCTTATCGTCTCAAATGCCACATGCTTTACGCGCGACATCGTAAACAGGGCTCCGCAAGAGGTTAATCCCCAAACCCTATGCTCGCTTGCTCAAAAACTTGCAGATGAAAACTCTTTGGAGTGCGAAATACTTCAAGAGGATGACCTTGCAAAAGAGAAGATGAACGCAATGCTTGCGGTCGGGCGTGCATCTGTTCACGGAAGTGCTTTGATCCATCTGGCATACAAACCGGCAAACCCTAAAAAAATCATATCGCTTGTAGGCAAAGGTCTTACATACGACAGCGGAGGATTAAGCCTGAAGCCTGCCACTTCGATGGTGACCATGAAGATGGATAAAGCAGGAGCGTGTGCGGTTCTTGGGATGATAAAAGCAGTAAGTGAGATGAAGCTTGATATTGAAGTGCATGCTTTTATCGGTGCAGTTGAGAACATGGTAGGCGGAGACGCTTACAAGCCTGATGATGTACTTGTATCAAGAAGCAAGACCACTATCGAAGTTAGAAATACCGATGCGGAAGGACGCTTGGTTTTAGCAGATGTTTTAGATTATGCGCAAGACGCTGTAAATGCAGATTACATATTTGATTTTGCAACGCTCACGGGTGCATGTATGATTGCCCTTGGACAGTACACTACAGGTCTTATGGGACACTCGCATAAACTAAAACACGACATCTCACGTGCAGGAAGCGACACTGGAGAGATGATAAGTTCACTTCCGTTTAACAAGCATCTTAAAAAACTTCTAAAAAGTGAGATAGCCGATATCAGCAATACTGCTTCCAAGCCTTACGGCGGAGCCATCACTGCAGGTCTGTTTTTAGATAAGTTTATCCGTGAAGAGAACAAAAAGAAGTGGATGCATTTTGATATAGCCGGTACGGCATATACCGAGACTCCTTGGGACTGCAATGTTTACGGCGCAACCGGTTCTGGTGTTCGTCTAATGTGCGGATATTTAAAAAACTTATAATAAGTTAGCTTTATAATTCAGTTTGTATTAACTTTTATTTAAATATTATTAGCCATATTAAAAATATATAAATATATTTAATTAATAAATTTTACAAAGCTGTATTATAGAAGCAGAATTA
>JBFEYZ010000005.1:0-25743 GCA_041561855.1 Sulfurimonas sp.
AAGCGGAACTTCATTCTCCACTTTACATGCGATTTCACACCCTTTACATCCCATACACAGATGTAAATCAACTAGGAAGCCTAATTGCATATATTCTCCTTAATAGCCTTTTAACAGACAAATATTTAGTTTTATAACTATGCTTAATCTTTATAAAAAGAATCCCTTATCTTAAAACAAAGGTAGTTCTTACTATGGGTATACTACCTTTATAAAGCTTAAACTTGTTATAAAAATGTGATAATTTTATAATATTATTTGGAATTGGGAAGATTTGAAAAGTAAAAAAAGAGGGTCAGGCTTTAGCTTTAAAGCCTTACCCTGACCGAGAGTTCATGTGCAGTCAAACCTTCTGTATTTGCAATAAGTGCACACTCTTCTCCTATCTCATTTATAGCTCTTTTACTAAAAGAGATAATAGAAGATTTTTTCATAAAGTTTTCTACTCCAAGAGGCGAATAAAATTTTGCCGTTCCACCGGTTGGAAGAGTATGGTTTGGGCCTGCTACATAATCGCCTATAGCTTCAGGCGTGTTATGCCCCAGAAAGATCGCTCCCGCATGTTTTATGGCTCCAAGCAGCTCAAAAGGCGACATTGTAGCAACTTCAAGATGCTCAGGTGCTATTTGGTTCATAAGCTCTACGGCTTCATCCATGTTCGAGGTTACTATTATCGCTCCTCTCTCTTCGATCGATTTTCTTGCGATCTCTTGACGAGGAAGTTTTAATAGCCAATTCTCAAGCTCTGCTTTTACTTCATCTGCCAATTTTTGTGAAGGGGTGATTAAGATAGAACTTGCCATCTCATCATGCTCTGCCTGAGAGAGCATATCTATAGCCATATGAGAAGCATTTGCGCTCTCGTCTGCTAAAATACCGATCTCGCTTGGTCCTGCTATCATATCTATATTGACATCACCAAAAACCATTTTTTTTGCGGTAGCAACAAATATATTCCCAGGTCCAGTTATAACGTCAACTTTAGGAATGCTCTGCGTACCGTATGCCATTGCCGCAATCGCGCTAGCTCCGCCTACTTTGTATACATCGCTTACTCCGCAGAGATGGCATGCTGCAAGCAAGAGCTCATTTGGCTCGTTATCAGGTGTCGGCGTACAGACTACTATATTTTCAACTCCAGCAACCTGAGCAGGAATAACATTCATCAAAAGAGAAGACGGGTATGCTGCTTTTCCTCCTGGAATGTAAAGACCCGCACTATCGACAGGTGTCACTTTTTGTCCCAATATAGTTCCGTTCTCTTCGCTGTCAAACCAAGATTTCGGTTTCTGTTTTTCATGATAGCTTTTTATTCTATCGTACGCCAGATGAAGAGAGCTTTTCAGTTTCTCGTCAATATTGTCATATGCTTTTTTCATCAACTCCGTAGATATTTTGAGATCTTCATCTTTTAACGGAGTCCATTTGTCAAATTTTGCAATATGTCTTTTAAGAGCATCGTCTTTATCGCTTTTTATCTCGTTTATAATATTTCCGACTATAGCCGTAACCGACTCTATATCCATCTTGCCGCGCTCAAGAAGTTCGCTGAACTCTGCTTTAAAACTGTTACTGTTTGAATTTGTAAAGATCATTTTTTATTTTTTTCCTTATTGAACTCTTCTTCGACGATAGAGAGTGCCTTTAGAAAATTCTCGGCATTTATAGCGCCCATAAGCGGTTCATACATCGGCTGACCGCTTGGCATTAAAAACCAGATAGCAGGAGTTCCCGGTCTCCAAAGTTCCTGTGGCATATAATCTCTCTCATCACTGTATGACACCACCGAAATAAAACTTTTATTTAATCTCTCCACTACTCTTGCATCTTTAAAAGTAGTCTCATCGAGTATTACACAATATTTACATGCGTGGCTTGATGACACAAAAAGCACAGGCTTGTTGCTTTTCTGTGCATTTTCAACACCCTCATAATAATCTTTTGCCCAATTTATCTCAGCTGCAAAGAGATTAATTGCCATCCCCAGCACTAAAAATATAAAAAATCTACGCATGTTCTTTCACCTTTTTTAGAAGTTCGTTAGCGCACTCCAATGCGCTTTTATCAGTCACGTCAATTACAATATCTGCAACGGCCATATACTCTGGCAGTCTCTCTTTATAGAGCTCTTTTGCCTTTTTCAAGTCATTTAAAAGCGGTCTTTTTTTAAGTTTTTTTGACGCATTTGGATGACTTTTTATCCGCTTTAGTATTTTATCAAAAGGAGAATTTAAAAAAACAACGATTCCTATATCTTTTAAATTTTCCTGCTTGTAAAATCCGCCTCCCGTTGATATAAGAGTATTGCTTACCGAGTTCTCTAACCAGAGAGACACTCTCTTCTCCAGCTCTCTAAAGTACTTTTCACCGCTCTGTTCAAATATCTTCTTAACGCTTCTGTTCTCCATACTCTCTATAAGATCGTCCGTGTCTATAGATATATACTCCGATATTTTAACTACCTCGCGGGCAACACTACCCTTGCCCACACCCATAAAACCTACTAAAATAATATTTTTCACTTTTAACTTTCTACTTTCATAGCAAATGCGCTCATGTCAAAATCAGGTTTGGTCTTAATTGTTTTTAAATAGACCAAAACTGCAACTGCGATATTGTACTCTAATATTAACATGCTTAAAATAAATGTAAGCGCAAAAAGAGGTAAAAGTGCCGGTGCAAAAAACGAGGCAATAAAGCCCGTAATAGAAACAACGAATAGTATAAACTGAGCCGTTGCCAATTTCTTGCCTACCATCTCATTCATAGTGGGAATACTCATATATCCCTTTGCATTAAGATGGAACCAGACTAAAAAAGGCACTATTTTATAGAGCATTCCGGACATGATGGAGATAATAAATCCTCCTCCTATCATCAAAGAAGCCACTACAATATACTCTGAATTAAAAAAGTCATTTAACACCCACACAAAAGCACCCAACGTCATAAATATCGCCGCGCTTCTCCAGTACCAGATAGTAATATCACTGACTTTTCGGCGACGCTCATTCAGCTTTATATAAACCGTTGTTGCAAAAGCCCAAAAAAACAGAGCAACCCATATCTTTGCAACTACTGCGTACGACTCAAAAAAGAGATTTAAGAAAAGCCATAAAAAAAGCCCAGCACTTATAATCCAGACAACTTTTTGTTTACAAAATTTTTTGAATTTCGGAGCTACATAAAACATAGGCAATATATGAAAAGCAACCCCGATAATTAAAATTCCTGCAAAACCGAAAACAGCCCAGACACTGTGAATATTCGCAAGCAACAGATGTGAGGGCAAAAACTTACCGCTTCCGTAAGATGCCAAAAGATGCATCCCGATCAGTGCTATAAAGAGTGCAAATACCAAACCTGTTATCATAGCTCTTATGCTTGCCGTAAAATTAATGACACTTTTAAACGCAAGCAGCATTGAGATTATAAGTATTAAAAATCCACCGCCAAGCAAGGCAGAAGCTGCAAATATGAGCACCTTGATATCCAGCATAAGCCCAAAAATCATCGACAGAGTCCCAAACAGCAAAAATATATATGATACCAATGATACACTATTGACTCTTGCTATTTTAACTCCGGCTAAGACCGGCAGCATCTGGGTAAGTGCTCCAAAGATCACAAAACTCAAAAAACCTATAGTCAGTGAATGAGTGATCGCGATCGCCTCTGTAGAGTATCTGCTTGAGAGCACATTTGCATCGCTAAAAAGTATTAAAACTCCGGCAAGAATGCCAAAGAGAGGAGCCGTTAAGAAAAATCTTAGAGGCGCCCATATAGGTGGTGCCTGATCTACAGAGAGTCCGTTAAAATCCAAATCTATATCTTCTACTGTTCTACGATCATTGAACGCATCATATCTACTATGCGGTCAGATTCTGCACTTAAGTGCTGCTGCGCCATCGTATAGAGCATCTGTTCCTCTTTCATATTATGCTGCTGCATTAAGATCATCAATGTTTCACTGCTTCCAAAAAACTTATCTTTGTCTTTAGTCTCAATCGCTTTACCCATGTCAGAGAGCAGATTTCTCATCTGTGCATGCTCGTGCCTCATCATTGCAGTCGGACCCTGTGTCATCCCTGTTTTTTGTTCAAACTCCAAAAACATTACACGCTCTTCCATCTGAAAATGTCTCTCAGTCTCTTTTGCAAACTCTTCATAAGAAGCTTTTGCGTTCTCTATAGAATTCGCCACCGTATCTTCCATCGCTGCGAACAGCTCATCACAACGGCCATGATCTGCCGTTAAATACTCTTTTATACTGCTCATAAATATATGCCTTGATAATTAAAATTTTCGTATTATATTAAAAATAATTTAAATAAAAATTACCGCAAATCAATTTCACCAAAGTTGTTATTTAAACAGCTTTTTACTATAATGTCCTTTTTAATTAACATAGGAAAAATAATGAAAAACAAAAAGTTACTTACTCTAGGTTTTGCCTCTGTAACGGTTGCGTTAGCTTTACTATTTTCTACGAATCTTCTTGCATCTACAGATAAAAACAAAGAGAGCAAAGAGAGCAAAGAGGCTTCCAGACTTGAATCCTTGGCAAAATTCACAAAAGTCATCAGCATTGTAGAACAGTATAATGTGGATGACGTGACAATTGAGGAGCTTATGGACAAAGCTCTTGAGGGGATGATGAGTAACCTGGATGCACATTCAAACTACTTAACACAAAAAGATTATAAAAATTTAAAAGTTCAAACTAACGGTGAATTCGGCGGTCTTGGAATTACGGTAGGAGTTAGGGACGGTGCATTGACAGTAATAGCACCTATCGAAGGAACGCCTGCAGATAAAGCTGGAATAAAAGCCGGCGATATCATATTAAAAATAAACAATGAATCTACACTTAATATGACTATTGATGAAGCGGTATCCATCATGAGAGGAAAGGTCGGCACCCCTATCGAGCTGATGATCGTAAGAGAAGGTGAAAACAAACCTCTTGTCATAAATATAGTAAGAGGCATCATCACCATAGAGTCCGTATATGCAAAGTCAATCGGAAACGATATTCAATATGTCCGTGTTACCAGCTTTGACAAAAAAGTGGTAGACGAAGTTGCAAAAGCTATAAAGAAAAGAAAACAGACCACAAAGGGGATAGTTTTAGATCTAAGAAACAATCCCGGAGGGCTTCTTGATCAAGCAGTCGGTCTTGTCGACCTTTTTGTCAATGAAGGAGATATAGTTTCACAAAAAGGAAGAAACAAAGCAGACGATGAGATATACTCTGCAAAATCTCAAAACACAATAACCGATGTTCCGCTGGTCGTGCTTGTAAACGGCGGAAGTGCAAGTGCCAGCGAGATCGTAAGCGGTTCTCTTCAGGACCATAAACGAGCTATAGTCGTAGGTCAAAACACATTTGGAAAAGGGAGTGTTCAGGTTGTTCTTCCTATAACGGAGGAAGAAGCTATCAAACTTACCATAGCAAGATACTATCTGCCGAGCGGAAGAACCATCCAAGCGCTTGGAGTAAAACCGGACATTGAAGTGTTCCCGGGTGAAGTGACGGTAAACAAAAATGAATTTGCAATAAAAGAGGCTGACTTAAAGAAACATTTAGAAGAAGAACTGGAAAAAGTAGAGGGTAAAAAGGAAGAGGATGAGACTCAAAAAGACTCAAAGTATATCATCACTGATGAGATGATAAACAAAGACATGCAGCTAAAAGTTGGTGTTGATATTTTAAAAGCATTAATCATTACAAAAGGACTATAAAAAGATGCAAAAGAGAGAACTGCTTTACGAGGGAAAAGCAAAAAAACTGTTTACTACTGATGATGAAAATCTTCTTATCTCGGAGTTCAAAGACGACTTGACTGCGTTTAACGGCGAAAAAAAATCAAGCGAAGCGGGAAAAGGCGCACTTAACAACAAGATTTCGACAGAACTTTTTAAGCTCTTGGAATCAAACGGTATACAGACTCACTTTGTGAAGATGCTTGATGAAAATCATATGATCCATAAAAGAACAGAGGTGATCTTGATCGAAGTTATCGTTCGTAATATCGCAACAGGCAGTTTAAGCCGCAATCTCGGCATTAAAGACGGAACTGTTCTGCCATTTACGTTAGTTGAGTTCGACTATAAAAACGACGCTTTGGGCGATCCTAAACTAAACGACCAGCATGCGCTTATTCTTGGTCTCGTTAATTTTCAGGATGAGCTTGACAAACTTCGCCGTATGGCAAGACAGGTAAATGATATTCTTAAGCCTTACTTTGCAGACAAAGGCCTTAATTTGGTCGACTTTAAACTTGAGTTTGGAAAAGACAGCAGCGGAAATATCATTCTTATTGATGAGATCAGTCCGGATAATTGCCGTTTTTGGGACATGGTAAGCGGCGAGAAGATGGATAAAGACAGATTCCGTCAAGGTTTGGGCGGACTGACTGTTGCCTACGAGCAAGTATTAAATAGAATTTTAGGAAAATAAAGATGATGAAAGTTATAGTAAACGTATTTTTAAAAGCGGGTGTTTTAGATTCTCAGGGAAAAGCAGTGCATCATGCACTGGAGTCTCTGCACTTTGACAATGTCAGTGATGTGCGCGTAGGAAAACAGATAGTACTAAATCTGGATGAGAGCGATGAGACAAAAGCTATGACAGACGTAACAAAGATGTGCGAAGAGCTTCTTGCAAACACGGTAATTGAAGATTACAATATAGAGCTTGTAAAATGAAAGTAACTATTTTACAGTTTCCCGGCACGAACTGCGAATATGATACACAATATGCTTTTGAAAAACTTGGGGCTAAAACAGAAATATTATGGCATAAGTCGCAGAGTGTCCCATCAGACACGGATCTTTTGGTAGTAGCCGGAGGGTTTAGCTACGGAGACTACCTAAGAAGTGGTGCTATTGCAAAATTTTCTCCAGTCATGAAGGCTGTCACGGCTTATGCGAAGAGCGGCGGAAAAGTTTTGGGTATCTGTAACGGTTTTCAAGTACTTACCGAATCAGGTCTTCTTCCAGGTGCTCTTAAAAGAAACGAGAGTCTGCACTTTATCTCAAAGCATCATCATCTAAAAGTTATAAATAACGATAATGATTTTTTAAAAGAGCTGGATAAAGAAGATATCGTAAATATTCCTATCGCTCATCATGACGGAAACTATTACATAGATGAAAATGGATTAAAAGAGCTATATGACAATAATCAGGTTCTTCTAAAATACTGTGATGTAAACGGGAATGATAAGAATCCAAACGGAAGCGTTAACTCAATTGCAGGCATCTGCAACAAAGAGAAGAATGTTTTTGGGCTTATGCCACACCCTGAGAGAGCAATGGAGAGCCTTCTTGGAAGCAGTGACGGCGTTAAGATGCTTCAAGGGTTTTTAAAAGCGTGAGACTACTTCTATTAGCATGGTTTTTTGTCTTTACTGCCTTGCTTGCGAATGCAACGCAAAGTTCGGATACAAACAGCTATGCTGATACACAAAATATAGATAAGAGCACTTTTATTACTGAAGATGAGATACAGAGTCTTCCAAAAGTTATATATCTAAGCTATGAAAAAGTTCCATCAAGAGTCTTAAAAGGAGAGATCTTTACCGTTACCATAAAGAGTCTCTCTACAGTTAAAGATTTTATAGATATCTCCTATACACTCTCCAACTCTGAGGGAGTAAAACTTCTAAGCGATTTTCCAAGCAGAGAAAAAGATTCCAAGTATTTCTATGAGACATTTCACTTTTTAGCTACTTCACAAAGCATCAGGCTTCCAGACTTTACCGCAACTCTGATAGGCAATAACGATGAAATCTACAGAAGCACTACTCTTCTTGGTCAAAATATGAACGTTATCTCTTTAAATCCAAAAAAAGATTTTTCAAATATAGTAGCAAACTCTTTTGAGATACTCGAGTATAAGACCACAAGCTATGACAATGCGCACAATATTGTCGTTTTCGTAGCCGTTGCTACAAATTGCGATATAGCCGCTCTATCTTTAAACAGTGTTTACAAACAGGGAGTCGAATCCATTACCGAATCATACTTTGACTCAAAAATAACATACTTTGCCGTAATTGACAAAAACATGGAAAACCTCTCATTTTCATACTTTAACTTACAAAAGAACAGGTTTATCCCTATCTATATACCAATTGTTGTTGATGACGACAGCGTTGCGACACAAAGCGATCTGAAACCAAAAGATCAATCCCGAGAGATGCTGAAGATGGCAATAGCCGCAACAGTAGCCGTAATCGCTTTTTTTGTGATTTTATGGAGAAAAAAATATATCTATCTTGTTTTTATAATTCTGCCTTTGGCATATATAGCATACGTAGGCCTTCCTTCAAAAGAGGTGTGTTTAAAAGAGGGGTCAAATATCTATCTTCTTCCTCTTTATAACGGAACGATATTTGAGACTGCCGAAGAGAGACAGCATCTTCAAAAAGAGAACGAAGTTGACGGCTGGATTAAAGTGCGTCTTGATAATGAAAAAGTAGGTTGGATAAAAAATGAAGATATTTGCTCAAATTAGTTGGCTTTTTGCAACTCTCATAATTGCTACTTCGCTAACTTTTATGATCCTTACTTTTTATCTTCTTCCAAGACCATACAGCAGAAAAATATCTGCATGGCTGATCAGAATAGGTACCTTTTTCACTGTTGAAGTAAAAGGCAAAGAGGATCCAAAAACTCAGATGTTTTTAGTCAATCATCAGAGTGATCTTGATATTGTAGTAATGGAGACTATTACTTCAAGGGATATTACATGGGTTGCGAAAAAAGAGCTTTTTGATATGCCTTTTTTTGGTCTGGCACTCAAGCTGCCACAGGATATTGCCGTTGAGAGGGAGAGCAAAACATCTCTTATAAAACTTCTCAAAGACGCAAAACGAGTTCTTAAAACAAACAGGGTTATAACAATGTTTCCGGAGGGCACACGCTCTACAAAAGGTACAATGCTCCCTTTTAAATCAGGAGCTAAGATCATCGCGGATGCGAACAATCTTTGTGTTCAGCCCGTAGTTTTGATGCAGACATCAAAATATTACAACACAAAAGAGTTCTACTACAAACCTGGAAGAGTAAAAGCCATCTTTTTAGAATCATTTGTAGCGGATAAAAGTGATGAGAACTGGCTAAGTGATTTAAGAGTAAAAATGCAGAAGGTATATGACGATGAGCTGGCAAACAATCCTAGCCATAGGTAGCGGCGGTTTTATCGGCGCCGTTCTTAGAGCCTACCTTAACGGTCTTATATCTCACAAAGTACCTCACGACCTACCTTACGGAACTCTAGGCGTCAACCTGATAGGCAGCTTTATTATGGGGGTGCTTATCGCCTACTTTATGTATACTACTGTTTTTTCACTAAATGCAAAATCGTTTCTCTCTACAGGTATACTCGGTGCACTTACGACCTATTCAACTTTTGCAATAGAGACTCTTCTGCTGATAAACGGAGGGCACTTAGCTCTTGCAGCAGCGAATATGGGGCTTAACGCTTTTGGTTCAGTCTTTGCCGCAGGCTGGGGTTTTTATCTGGTTAAATACTTTCTTAAAGCATAATTATCTCATCTGCACACCATTTTGCAAGATCAAGATCGTGTGTAATAAGAAGCATTCCCATTCTATCCAGATGTTTTACAAGCATGTTCATTACCTCTAACTGAATTACATTATCAAGTGCTGAAGTTGGCTCGTCAAGCAAAAGCAGGTCAGGTTTCATTAGCATAGCACGGAGTATTGAAGCGCGTTGAAGCTGGCCGCCAGAGAGTTCATGCGGAAGTTTTAAGAGTAGCTCATAATCTAGGTTTATATTTTTTAAATACGCTTCGATCTCATCAATTTCTGCTACATCTTTTATCTGGTTTAACAGAGTGTAGCTTGGATGAAAAGAGCTGTAGGGGTCTTGAAAAACTTCAGAGCTAAAAGAGCTTTTAATACTTCCGCCAATAGGCTTTAAGTTGCCGAGTATCAATTCAAAAACCGTGCTCTTTCCTGCTCCGCTGGCTCCTACTATCGCTTTTATCTCCCCTTTTTTCAGTGAAAATGAGAGATTCTCAAAAAGCAGATGTTCCTTTTTGTATCCAAAGGAGAGTTCTTGAACTTCTAATATATTGCTCAAATATCAACTCTTGTTTAACGCCAGATAGAGTTTTGTAAGTTCTTTATAAAGAGTATCCGGCTTTATATCACTGTTTTGCTCCAAAATTCTCTTCATTATAACATTATCCTCTTCACCTGCCCAGACCTTGATGTAAGAGCCGTCTTTATAACCGTTATCCTGTCTAAACTGATTTAAGATATTTTTTCCTACATAAAGCATATATAGACTATCCAGATTAAGACCGCTCATAACCACAAGATCAAAGAAATCGGATATAAGTTTTTCAAGATCAAGAGGACCTCTTGATAGCGTGTCTATCATGATTGACTCTATCTTTCCTATAGTCTCGTCCTGCTCTGCAAACAGCCCCTCTTTCGTCTCAATCTTTTTAAAACTCTTAGACTCTGAGATATTTATTGCCAAATCTTCAACCTGACCTCTTAGCGTCTGCGAATAGTTCTCTATTGCCAAGCTCATAACAAAGTGCCAAACATCAACAACCTCAACCTGAAGATTGTCCCAATCCGCTTCTTGGTCTATATTTTTCCAGTGCTTCCAGCTAAAGCTGTCTATCATCTCAGCACACTCCATATAAATGCAGCGTCTCCAGTTGATTATTTTGCCGTTTTTAGTGACTCCCTCGGTCCATTTATCTCCGTTTGTTGCCTCGTTTAAAGATGCTTGCAGTTGCAGCATTAATAATATCTTGTCCATATTTTCTCTTTACAATTTAATTCACCTATTGTACCAAATATGCTAAAATAGCGCACTTAAATTAAGAGCCGATATGAAAAGAATCAACTGTAGAAGATGTGAATACTATTTTGTTACGTGGGAGGCATCAAGACCTCACGGATGCCGTGCTTATGGTTTTAAATCACAACAGATACCGTCACTTTTAGTATTTCAAAGCAGTGGAAGCGAGTGCACGATGTTTAAAGAAAAGAGGCCTTCCAAATAATCTTTTTGCCAAACCCCAAAGTATTGTCTGTCAGTTTAAAATAGTCTACTTTTATCTGCCATAGTTTCGGGTTCATAGCAAGAGCATACGGGAAATTTTTAAAATAGAGCCTCTTTAAATCCTCATCCTCAAGTTCTAAAAAGTCACCTCTAAACTGGACTCCCTCTATCTTGCCTACAGTTTTTGTCTCTAAAACAACAGTTCCTGCTACCGATGAATTTTTTGAAATATTTTTTATGTGTGTTGTATCATCGCTGCTTGCGACTACGAATGATATTTTTTCTTGGTCATAGGCATAAAAAAGATTGCATGCGCTAAGCTCTAAACCATCCGATGTAGCCAGAGTCAAAACATGGTGTTTTGCTAAAAATGAGGCTATCTTTGCCAGATCATTTTGCGACATTGAAGTTTCTAAAGAGATGCTTCTCCAACTCTTCTACCGATCGTATATCCCGCTTATTGAGCATAAGCTGTGCTATATCGTCATTTGCCATCGTCTCATACATCTCTTTTATATTTGTCATGCTGTAGTAGCTTTTTAGAAAGTCTAAGAGCACCTCAAAGTTATCATCTTTTTTTTCGCTGTATTGCTTAAAAAATTTAAACTCATCCCAATTTATATCAATCAATTTTGCTTCCTATGTTTTTTTAGTGCATCTTCTAGATTTTTTATTATTTGCGACATTTTATCAGAAGTAACTGCAAAGTTCAATCTCATAAAACCGCTTCCCTCCCTGCCGAAGCTTATCCCGGCACTAAGTCCTAGCTTTGCCTCTTTTACAAAAAACTCTCTAAGTTCCTTGTCACGCAGTCCCAAAGCTCTGCAATCAAGCCAAGCCAGATACGTAGCCTCTATCGGCGTGACCTTTATAGAATAGTTCTCACACATCTCATCTAGCATATGGTAATTTTTTGCAAGATGCTCTTTTAGCTCTTCAAGCCAACTTTTTCCCTCTTTGTAAGCTGCTTCAAAAGCTACATGCGAGAGAGAGGAACCTTGTGCAAAGTGAATTCGCTTATATACTTTTAGAAACTTATCTCTTAATGCTTTATTGGGTATAGCAATAGTGCTTATGGCAAATCCAGCCATATTGAATGTTTTGCCTACTCCTATGGCAGTTATGGATATATCTCTTGCTTTTTGACCAAGCGAAGCAAACGGTATATGTCTGTTTGGCTTGTAGATAAGATCACAGTGTATCTCATCACTGAAGACTACTATGTTGTTCTCAAAACAAACCTCTAATATCTCCTCTAGCTCATCTCTTCTCCAAACACGTCCCACAGGGTTGTGCGGAGAACTTAAGAGCAGGAGTTTTGTTCTCTCATCTATCTTTGATTTTAAATCCTCTATATCAAAAGTGTAGCTTCCGCTATCTATCTGTTTTAGAGGATTCTTTAAAAGTTCTCTTTCGTGCTCCATTACGCTGTGAAAGAAGGGTGGATAGACAGGTGTCTGAACTATAATCTTGTCGCCTTTTTGCGTAAATGCCTCTATGGCCGCATTCATGCTAGCTACCACCGAATGCGAATAAAGCATATCATCAAGTTCAAACTCAACGCCGTGCTCGCTTCTCATCCACTCTATCTGAGCCTCAAACATACTGGGCGGTACCTCTTCATAGCCTATGATTGGATGTTCAAGCCGCTTTTTTACTGCTTCTAGCACAAAGTCTGGAGTCTCAATGTCCATATCCGCCACCCACACAGGAAGCAGATCTTTTGTGCCGAAAAGCTTCTCTCTTAATGCATATTTTTCCGCGTTTGTATTCTCTCTTGGCGTGGATGTTGAAAAATCATACTTCACTTTCTTCTCCATATACTAACCTCAGCAATGCTGTGCTGAAACTTTCTAGCAGTCTCTCTTATGACAAATTCCAAATCCTGAAGGTGTAAAAGCTCAAACTTTTCGTTTAGTATCTCTTTTAACGTATCTATCGTTTTTACCTCTCTGCCGCTCTCGTCTCTGTATCCGCCAAGCCAAAACTCTTTTTTGGTAGAACTCTCCTGCCAGGTATATGGAGAGGTTAGGATCAAAATGCCATCACTGCTTAATCTCTCATCTACGCTGTCTAAAAATAGTCTGGGATTGTAGAGCCTGTCTATTAAATTTGTCGCCATTACCAAGTCGTAAGAGTTGAAGTTCGGCTTGAGATTACATGCATCCCCCTGCCAAAAAGAGACTTTGTCTTTTAAATTTTCATAACCCAGCTCCTCTATAGTCACCTTTTTTTTCTCTGTCAGATCGCCCTCTGTTTTTGAAGCAAATGCAATATATCCTTCATTTTTCAACTTTACGCCAACGCCTATGAATCTGGCGGAGAAATCAATCCCTTCTACTTCATCAAAAGTGCGTGCCAGCTCAAATGTCGCACGCCCGGTAGCACACCCAAGGTCAAGAGCTTTTTTACGATTTTTTGCAAATTTTGAGGCTATTTTTGCACACTCTATTGCAAAATTCTTCACACCTAAGTTCTCATCCCCGTACTGAAACTCACAGTACTGAGATACCAGCTCATCACTCTCGTAAATATCATCTTCTATTCTATCGTCACTACTTGATATGACATATCTAAAACCAGCATTTTGAGGGAAGTGTTTACGAAATGCATAACGGGAGCACTTCATTATCAGGTTTCCGCTGCTTGCCCATGATGAGCCGAGTATAAGAGCGTGTTTGTTGTCAAAAGTCGGGATTGAAAAGTCATCGTAGGCGGGATGCACTTCAAACCCGTCAAAACCGAATATCGGTGTGCGGCTCCACTGCCAGACATTTCCGACTACATCGTATATCCCGTTAAAGCCAAACTCGTTTACCGGACATGAGCTAAAGTAGTGGTAAAAGTTTAGATTTGCCCTGCTCTCATGAAAATCGGGAATATCACACAAGCCTGCATAATCATATATCAGCCTATACTCAGCTTCACTCGGCAAAGAGTAGACAACTCCTTCTTTTTTGCTCTTAAAGCGGCAAAATGCCTCCGCTTCAAGTGCATTTACATCTACCGGCCAGTCAAGCGGCATATCTATAACTGACGAGAGCGTTCTGTATTTATAAACAGCACCGTCTTTAACCCAGAATATAGGATGTTTTGCACCGCTTATTTCTAAAAACTTCTTCCCTTCATCATCCCAAAACTCTTCATCTTCATATCCGCCCTCTTTTACAAACTCCATAAATTCTGAGTTGCTTACCAGGTATTTTGAAACCTTGAACTTCTCTACATCTTGAGTGAACTCTCCATACTCGTTATCCCAACCATAGAGATTGTGCGACTTCTCTTTTCCCAAAACCACACTGCCGCCCTCTATGTTTATCATCTCATTTTTTGGAGCGGCTGAGCTATGTGTGCAGATATTAAACTCTTTTAGCTCTATGACATTATCAAGAGGCATCTGACGGTGCAAAACTAAAGAAGTCTCTATGTGAATACGTTCATGCTCTATACCCATTAAAATTATCCACATAGGCGAATCTTGCGTAATAGGCAGAGTCATAGGAAGTGAGCTTATAAGCTCATCGACAATAGCCCTTACCTTTTTGCGGTACTCTCTTACATCATCTACTTTCGGCCATTTGTAGTGCGTGCCCTCTGTATCGTCCCACTCCATCTCATCTACGCCCACGGCAAAAATAGACTCAAATTCCGGATTTACACGCTCTTTTATTATCTTCATAAGGATTAGTTTGTTTATAAAAAAAGTTGCAGTATGCCCGAAATAGAATATCATAGGATGGCGAGTAGGCTCCGACTTTTGGTAAAAAACCTCATCGCTCTTTAAAACTTCAAATATCTTCTCAAAAATATCGTAAGTATTATGAAAGTACGCCCTTATATCTTCCCTTTTTGCTTCTATATCCGACCCGTCTAAAGTAACGGGATATAAACTAAATCTACTCAAAACATTACCTTTTGGATATAATTTTTCCATGAAATTTTATTATAGTGAAAAACTAGGCTCATTTCCAGAGCTATTGCATGCTTTTACGACAAAACAGAGTGGCAACCTTGCATTTCATGTAGAAGATGATGAGATGAGGGTGCAAAAAAACCATGAACTCTTGGCAAAAGAGCTGGGGTATGAAAAAAATTCGCTCGTGCATATGAAACAGATCCACTCAGATATTGTACATATTGTTACAAATGAAGATTTCAAAACTCCTCCGATATGTGATGCGCTTATGACAAACAAGCCAAATACTCCGCTTATGGTAATGGTTGCCGACTGCTCCCCGGTTCTGTTTTACGACGATAAAAAAAAGGTGATTGCGGCGGCTCATGCAGGAAGGCAGGGAGCATTTAAAAACATTGTAAAAAATGTGGTCGAAAAGATGAAAATAGAATTCGGTTCAGATCCAAAAGATATAAGAGTAAGCGTGGGTGCGAGTATCGGTAACTGCTGTTATGAGGTTGGAGCTGAAATCTACGATGAGGCGAAAATACTCGGTTTAGAGTATGCTATAGAAAAAAAATATGATAGTTTCTATCTCGATGTAAGTAAAATTTTAAACGCACAGCTTATCTCCTGCGGCATAAAAAGAGAAAATATAGAGTTTTGCAATGAATGCTCATGCTGTAACACCGACAAATACTTCTCATACAGAGCAGAAGGCTCAACCGGGAGATTTAGCGGAATATTGATGATAAAAGAGTAAAGAGAGAAATCTCTGCTACTCTTTCCCTCTGCCTCTGCCCTCTCCTTTTTTGCTGTCTTTGTCTTTTTTACCGTTGCCGCGCCACTCGCGCTTTGGTTTTTTGTCAGATTTTTTTGCTTTTTGTTCATGATATTTTTTATCTATATTTATGAACTTCTCACCTTGGCGTCTTTGTTCTATGATCTCGTCAGTACTGACACCGTGATAAGACGACAAAAAGTTTACATTTACAAGCTCCGTTATCTCGCCGTCACTCAAACGCGACTTCATTTTATTCTTCTCATAGCCATAAGCTTTGCCGTATGGTGGGCCTTGTCTCTTCTGTGTCTGGACAACGTAGAGAGTCTGAGGATTTAGTCCAAGACTTATACTTATATCCCACCAGCTATCGCCTCTCATGCGAAAACGTGTTATATAGTCTATACTTTTGGCTGCTTTTCTTGAAAGAAAATATGCTACGCTCATATCATCTCTGGACAAACGTTCCTGAACCACCAATACCTCACGTTGCGGAACTCTATAATAATCTCCGATAGAGAATGTAAAGGCATCTAGGCCATTTTTGGAACCGGAAACTCCTATATCAAACTCAAAAGCATTTACTGTTGTAAAAAGGGAAAGTAAAATTATGCCTGCTATCTTTTTCATTATCGCCTCACTTTTGTTAATCTTATACGATTATATCAAGTTCTCAATAATTATATTACACTTTTATAACTTGGGCAAGCTGCGAAGGCAGAAGTCCCAAAGACTCCTCTACCTGCTTAGTGTTACCGTGCGTTATAAACTTATCTTCATACTCAAAGCTTACAACATCTACATCCAGAATCTTCTCTTTTGACAAAAACTCCAAAATAGCCGAACCGACTCCGCCCATCTTTGCGCTGTCACTGAATACAAACCATTTTTTGTGTTTTTCTGAAAGTTCAACCAGCATCTTCTCATCAAGAGGTTTTATAAATCGCAGATCCAAAATACTTACTTCAAAATCCAAAAGTTTTGCAGTTTCATAGGCACGCCCTACGCCGTTTCCGTATCCTATAAAAAGTACATCGCTGTTTGAGGAGCGAAGAAGCTGAGACTTTGAGAGCTCAAAAGGAAGTGATTCAGGCAAGTCTGTCTCTATGAACGAACCTCTCGGATAGCGCAGAGAGCACGGATGCTTATACTCCGCCGCAAAGGCCATAGCCTGATGAAAACTCTTCTCATCCCTCGGAGCAAAAAGGGTCATATTGGGTATAGCTCTTAGAAAACTGATATCAAATACCCCTTGATGCGTCTCTCCATCCTCTCCTACTATCCCCGCACGGTCAAGTGCGAAGACTACAGGCAGATCCATAAGACATGTATCATGGATTACCTGATCGTAACCGCGCTGCAGAAATGTCGAGTAAATTGTGCAAAACGGTTTGAAACCCTCTTTAGCCAAAGCCGCCATGGATGTAACCGCATGCTGCTCCGCAATTGCGACATCCCAAAATCTATTTGGATATGCCTCCATCAACTCGGTCAAGCCAGTTCCGCTTGGCATTGCGGCAGTTGCCCCTACTATCTTTTCGTTATTCTTAGCAAGATGCAAAAGCGCTTCCGCATATATCTGGGTAGCACTTTTTGACGTGCTTTTTTTGGCAGCATTTCCGCTGTCTATATCAAATGGCCCTACTCCGTGCCACTTCTCCTCCTGTCCTTCTGCTATCTCATACCCTTTGCCCTTAATAGTCTGAGCATGAACAATAACCGGTTTTTTAAGCTCTTTTGCTTTTTGAAGTATCTCTATTAGAGATGTTAGATTATGCCCGTCAACAGGCCCTATATAATCAATCCCCATCTCTTCAAACATAATACCGGGAGTTATAAGCTTTAAAGACTCTTCCATCCTTTTTGCTATATATCTGGCACCCTCTCCGAAGTTATCCACAAAATTCTCGGTATGTTTTTTAAAGTTTTGGTAAAACGGAGAAGCCATTGCCGAGCTTAGCATACGACTGACTGCGCCTATTGGCTTTGATATGCTCATCTCGTTATCGTTGAGTATTATTACCATCGGGTATTTTCTATCACCAAGCTCATTAAGAGCTTCGTAAACCATACCGGCAGTCATGGCTCCGTCACCGATCATAATTACAGGAACTCTTGAGTCCTGCTCGCCTTTTAGTGCGATAGCCTTTGCCGCACCGACACCCAGGGATATAGATGTAGAGCTGTGTCCTGCTACAAAATAGTCATCTTCGCTTTCGCTCGGTTTTGTATATCCGCACAATCCGCCGAACTGTCTTAGTGTGTCAAACTCTTTCCATCGGCCCGTAATAAGTTTGTGTGCATAAGATTGATGCGACACGTCAAATATAAACGGATCTTTTTTGGAGTCAAAAACTTTATGCATCGCTACAATAAGCTCCGTCGCCCCCAAAGTAGAGCTTAAATGCCCGCCGTTTTTGCTTACTACCCTTAAAATTTCTTCTCTTATCTCTTCACAAAGAGTCTCTAACTCTTCTATACTGCTTTTTTTTATATTCATAAATAAATTTTACTCACTTAATGCCGCTCTTTTTACGCGTTCAAATCTTTTTGATATCTGTGCATCTATATTGCCAGCATCGCTTATTGCTATAACTCCGCCAAGACTAACCGCACCGTCTGAAACAACTTCTACATGTGAGAGTGAACCGACTGCCTGTGAAATTGCCCCGTGATCTTTGGGGTTTACTCTCAGCACCACTTTTGATGCACTCTGCAGCTCTTTAATAAGCTCTTTTGCCAGAGTAAATGCTACTTTTTTTGAATTCTCTTGAAGCTCGATTTTTATAACCTCTTTTGCAATATCAAGAGCCGCAGTGACAAGCTCATCCTTAATGCCTTCCAGAGCGCTCTCAAACTCCTTTGCGCTGCTCTCAAGCTTTGCAACAGATGCAGAATACATAGACAAAGCATCTGCTACACTTTTTTCACCATCTTTTTCATGCATATCTTTACCGGCTTCAACACCGTGAGCATAGGACTCCTCTTTGACTTTTGCCAGCTCTGCCTTATGCTCTTCACTCATGTTCTCAAGCTTCATCTGTAGTTTAATAAAGTTTGATGACATCTCGTCTGTTTTTTTAAGCAAAGACTCTATTAAAGAGTCTTTAGAACTTGAGCTCATTGCTGTAGCGTCGATCTCTTTTTCTTCAACAACCTGCTGCGGCGCCTCTTGAATGGGAGGTTTTTTAGCTACCAGCGAAGATTGAGGCTCCTCATTTTGAGTATCGTCTGCACCAAAGGCTAAAACCTTAAAGTTGTACTTATCAACATTATGTTTTGCTATTCTTTGATTAGTGATTATACTTGACAAACTATTCCACCATCTCTTCAGTTGAACTTCCAAGCTGAATTACTCCGCCCTCAGCCAGTCCGTTTACTACTTCGACAATTCTTCTCTGTGCACTCTCAACATCTTTCATCTTAACAGCGCCCATGAACTGCATCTCTTCTTCAAACGCCTCTCTTGCTCTCTCACTCATAGCGCTAAAGAACTTCTCTTTAAGTTCTTCAGGAGCACTCTTAAGTGCAAGCATCAGGTCAGGCTTATCTATAGCTTTTAAGATCTCAACTATCGCATTTTTATCAAGTGTCTCTATATCTTCAAAAGTAAACATCATCTCTTTAATTAGATTAGACATCTCTTCATCTCTCTCTTCGATCTTAGCCAAAGTCTCTTTAGAAGCTTTTGCTCCAAGACGGTTAAAGATATCTGCAACTGCACGAGGACCGCCGACTTCAACTTTGTACGAAGCAAGAGACTCAAGTTTTGATTCAAGTACTGCCGAAACTCTTTTGATAACTGATGGAGATATATCCCCTAGTTTAGCCATTCTCATAGAGACCTCGCTTCTTAGGTCATCAGGGAAATACTGAAGCGTATCTGCCGCCTCGGTTGCATCCATATGAGCCAAAATAAGGGCTATAGTCTGAGGATGTTCATTGATAATAAAGTCAGATAGCTGCTGAGGCTTGATTTTAGATAAATATGCAAAATTTTGGGTCTCTTGCATACTTTTTGAGAGTTTTTCCAAGACTTTTTTTGCCTCTTCAGGACCAAGCGTTCTGTAAAGAAGCTCTCTTGCGTATTCAAGACCTCCCGATGTTATAAACTGACCTGATTGGAAAATTGCATAGAACTCTTCTAAAATAGCAATAGCTACGGATTTCTCCACGCTTTTATTTGTGGCAATATGTTTTGAGACTTCGGTTATTGCATCAACACTCATATTTGAGAATATAGCAGCGGTAGCATCTTCGCCCATCTGCATAAGCAGTATAGCGATCTTCTCCGCCATACTCATCTCATCAAATTTTGCTTGCTGTGTCGGACTTAGATTCATCTACTCATTACCTCTATTTAATTGTTATATCCGCTTCTTCTGTCATCAAAGCCTGAAGAACAAGTGCTACAGCCTCAGGTGACTCATCTATCATACCGCGTACCTTCTCAAGAAGAACATCGTATTTGAGCTCGTCTTCACTGAATCCTTCTCCGACACCAAGCTGTTCTTCAACTTTTCGGCGCATAGATTGAACCTTCTCAACCAGATCTTCATCCGCATCATTTTCAATATCAAGAAGCGGTTTACCGATTTCCTCTTCCTCTTTTGATATTTCAAGCATTCTTTGGGCAAAAGGCGAGATGACCTTCTTGTATAAAATAAAAAGAAGCAGAAGAACAAAAAGATACTTAAATAGCTCGGAAAACGGAGCCAGATATACTTGAGAAAATGTTACCGCCTGATTTACTCTCTCTTTCGTCCTGTCTATTTCAGGGAGCTTGAACTGTAAGTTTTGAACACTTATTCTGTCCCCTCTATCTTCATTTATACCTATAGAGCGGCTGACCAAAGCGGAGAGTGCTTCCAGATCGGTCTCAGACAACGGCTCATACTCCATCTCATCGGTAGGGTTCCCCTCGGCATCCAGTTTATTTTTGTATTTTCCATCAACAACGACAGCTGCCGTCACTCTTTTTATACGTGCAAATTCACTCTTTATCGTAGAGACTGTTTTTCCTACTTCATAGTTTGTTGTACCCGTATTCTTCTCATACTTTTCAGTTGTCTGATTGCCAGAGAGCCCCTCTACAGGTCCTATATTGCTAATTGTTCCAGGGACTCCGCCTACTTCTGCAGGAGTCGAACCTTCTCTTCTCTCTTCGCTTACCTGCTCGCTTCTTACGACATTTTCAGGGTCATATGTTTCAGAAGTCGAGCTTTTTATAGAGAAATCGAACTCTATTGTAACTTGAGCGACAACTTTCTCGTCACCGCCGACAAATGGAGAGATGACCTCTATGATCTTGTTTTGCTTTTTCTTCTCTTCTTTTGTCTTAAAGCTCTGTTGAACCGCCGAAAGCTCACCCATCTGAGCCATCTCATCCTCATCCCCGAGAGTCTCTCCGTCGCTGTCTATTAGCATGACATTTGCAGGAAGAAGATTCGGTACTGCAGCAGATACAAGGTTTTTTATCCCTCTTATCTGTTTTGTAGAGAGTCTTCTTCCCTCGACAAGCTGAAGCATGACGGATGCGGTAGGGTCTGCTTTTTTCTCAACAAAGAGAGTTTCCTTAGGAAGAGCAAGGCTAACGCTTGCGCGCTCTATCGGAGCCAGAGCGTTAATGGTACGCGATAGTTCTCCCTCCAAGGCTCGGAGGTACTTTACACTTTGATCAAAACTTGTTGAACCGAACTCCTGTTTATCAAAAAGTTCAAAGCCTACACCGCTGTTTTTAGGAATTCCAAGCGATGCTATAGCTATACGCTCTTTATAAACCATATTTTTAGGAACTTTGATTATGTTATTATCAAAAAGCTCATACGGGACATTGTCTTTTTCAAGCTGCTCTACGACTTTGCCAGCATCTTCAGAGGTCAATGAATCAAAAAGAACTTCATATTGGCTTATCGCATCTTTTTTTGCCGTATAAACAACCATAAAAATCAAAAATGCAACGATCCCTACAACCGCAAAACCTATGATCAGCTTCTGTTGCTTGGTCAGCTTGTCATACAAAACGACTAGTTGTGAAAAAAGTACCTTAAAATCCATCAATTTCCCATTTTTTTATTACAAAAATTGTGTTACTAGCTCAAAAAAACGGCTGTTTTGTTCATGCGTGCCCACCGTAACTCTGATCGCGTTCATGTTATAACTGCTTAAGTTTCTAACAATCATCCCCTTTTGCAAGAGCTGATTTGATATCTTCGTAGAGTCCTGCTCAGAGTTAAGACAAAGCGTTACAAAATTAGTATAACTGTTTATTATATCTATTTTTTGCTCTTTTGCAAACTCTTCATAGCGTTTCATCTGCTCAAAATTAAGAGTTATACTTTTCTTCACAAACTCCTCGTCATTTAGTGCTTCGCTTGCCGCTTCCAAAGAGAGTGTCGTGATATTAAACGGCGGTCTCAGCTTATAGAGTTCTTCTATTATTTTACTATCCGCCAAACCATACCCGACTCTCATGCCGCCGAGCCCGTATGCCTTTGAGAAAGTACCGAGATATATAACGTTGTCAAACTGCTCAATAAGCTCTTTTGGCACCATCTCTTTTTTACTATCTTTATGGATAGCATACTCCATATAAGCACCGTCTATTACAACCAGGGTATCATTGTCTATCTTATTTAAAAAACTATATATTTTATCTGCATCCAATGCATCTCCCGTAGGATTATTCGGGGTACAGATAAAGATTATCTCCGGCTTCTCTTTTTTGTAAAGCTCATAAAACTCATCCAGGTCGTGCTCTTGTGAAGCTGTTCTTACAACCTCTGCGCCGACATGTTTAGCATATATCTCATACATTGCAAATGTTATGGAATTCATTAGAATTTTTGAACTGTTAGATGCTTTTGCGTGGATAAGGAACTCTATTACCTGATCACTTCCTGAACCGATAATCACATTACTGTTTTGCACACCGTATCTAGCGCTCAAACCGTTTTTAAGCTTTATCATCGAATCATCCGGATATAGTGCCATCTTTGGCAAAATTGCACCGACAGCATCTATTACCTTAGGCGAGCAACCGTAAGGATTCTCGTTTGAAGCAAGCTTCACAATATCTTTTGATTCTATGCCAAACTCTCTTACAACCAACTCTATTGGCTTTCCAGCCTCATATGTCTTAATATTTTGCAAATTTTTATTAAACTTCAATCTCTTCACCTTTTACGTAACTTCCCAACCAAGTCACCTCATCCTTATGTTTTTCTAATACTTCTTGAACATTCTCATCATCTATATGTCCGTAAAAATCCATAAAAAACAGATACTCGAATCCACCTTTATCTTTTAAAGGACGAGACTCTATTTTTGAAAGATTTATATTTTTTTCATCAAAATCTTGCAGAAAATGAACTAAAGCACCCGCTTTTACCGAATCTTTAAGTCTTACCAATATTGATGTCTTGTCGTCTTCGCTTTTTACATTCTTAAAGTCACTCAGTATTACAAAGCGTGTCTGAGAGCCTATGTCATCTTCCACATGATCAAACATTGTCGGAACACCATAGAGCTTTGCGGCAATATGACTGCAGATCGCCGCGGAATTTGGATTCTCTGCCGCCATTATTGCGGCTTTAGCCGTCGACTCGACAGGAATCTGTTCTACATTGACTAAATTATGTTCCTGTAAAAACTCCCTGCATTGCCCAAATCCCTTGTCTTTTGAGTATATTTTTGTAATTTGGCTAAGCTTTTTTGCTTTTGTTGCAAACGACATATGAATAGGCATATAGAGCTCTGCAACAACTTTAACCGGGCTTTTTGCAAGCAGGTCTAACGTCTCTCCTACTACTCCGTCCCTTGAGTTCTCAATCGGAACTACGCCGAATTTTGCTCTCTTTGCTTCAAGTGTCTTAAAAACAGAGTGGATCGAACTAAGAGAGAGATAGTCGCTCATTGCTCCAAAACGGCTCTCTGCTGCTTGATGGGTAAAACTGCCCTCAGGGCCGAGATACGCAATACGTTCAGGAAGTTCAAGATTTCTAGAAACTGCAAAGATCTCTAAAAATATAGCCTCAATAGCAGCCGCGTTCAACGCGCCGTTTTGTTCGATGCTCTTTTGAGTCAACCTCTGAACTATTGCTTTTTCTCTCTCCGGCCTGTAGATCACACCGTCGCCGCTTTTTTTGATCTCGCCTACTCTTTTGACAATATTCATTCTCTGATTTAGAAGTTTTAATACCTCATCATCAATAGCATCAATTGCTACTCTGCAATCATCTAATGTTTCCATAACGCCTCCAAAATTTCTTGCATGTCTGCATACACGGCATCAGGTCTTAACTCCTCTTTTAAAAAAGGGACTATCTCATCAGCACTCTTATACTTTCCGCTAGTAACAAATATAGTCTTCATCCCAAGCTCTTTTGCTCCACCCAAATCTCCCTTTACGTCGTCGCTTATAATAGTTATATCACTGAACTTTGCATCTTTTTGCTGCTTCTGAAGTGCAGACAATGCCTCACTGTAAAAAGATTTGCTAGGTTTCCCTACAACATCGTAACTGCACGACGTTGCAAATTCAAGCATTTTTAAAATCGCTCCCACACCGGGATATCTCTTGTTGTTTTTAGCATATATCGAAGTTTCATGCATACCTACCAGAGATGCGCCTGCAAGCAAAAAGTCAATTATCTGCGCATACTCCTCGCCGTAAAAATCCTCTTTAATAGCGATTAGAACCGTTTTTGGGTTTTCGTAGTTTAAAGTGTACCCCATTTTTTTTAAAACTTCCAAAAATTCCGCTGCTCCGTAGGCCGCCAGACTCTCTTTAGCAACACGTGATTCCAGAAGCATCAGAGGGTCAAGGTAGCGGGAGAAATCAAAATTAAAACCGCTTGAGAGAAGGAAGTTATAAAAATCCAGAGATGATTTTTTTGTGTTGTTGGTAATAATCATATAGGGAATGTTTTTTTTATTGAGAGTGTTTATAAACTCTATGCTCCCTCTGATTGGAGATTTGTCATCGTCGCTGATTAAAGTACCTTGCACATCAATAAAATACATCTTATTTAACCAAATAATCTTTCTCTAATGCTATAAGATCTTCAAACTCTTCTCGTCTGCGAATAACTTTTGATTCACCGCCTTTTATAGCGATCTCCGCGCTTCTGCCTCTTGTATTGTAGTTGCTTCCCATTCCAAAACCGTAAGCACCTGCACTGTGAACTACTAGCAGATCGTTATGCTCCAAAGTAGGCAGCATATAGTTTTTAGCAAAAAAGTCGCCGCTCTCACAAACAGGGCCGACTACATCTGCTTCGCTAAGTTCACTTTTACTCTCTGTTATTGCTTCTATTTTATGGTATGCTTTATAAAGACTCGGGCGAAGAAGGTCGTTCATAGCACCGTCAACTACGACAAATCTCTTTGCTCCGTTTTTCTTCTCATAGAGCACTTTTGTTAAAAAGTATCCGGCATTTGCGGTTAAAAATCTTCCAGGCTCACACACTATCGTCAGGTCAAGACCCCTTAAAGTTCCCAATACTGCCTGTGCGTAATCATAAGGTTTTATTGTGATCTCATCTTTATATGTCACACCAAGCCCTCCGCCAATATCAAAAAACTTCAACTCTATCTTTATACTTTGAAGTGAACGCACCATATCCGCTACGATCTCGGCAGACTCATAGATCGGCTTTAGTTCAGTCAGCTGAGAGCCTATATGAAAATGGATACCAACTGGGTCCAGATGTTCTGAATTGTTCGCGCGGATGTACATTCTCTTAGCAGTGTCGATATCGACTCCAAATTTATTGTCATGCAGTCCGGTAGAGATATATGGATGCGTAAGCGGATCGATATTTGGGTTTACTCTTATACTAATTCTACAGTTTGCGCCTAGCTCTTTTGCAATAAGCTCAACACGTCCAAGCTCAGCTTCGCTCTCCACGTTAATATAGAGAATATCTTTTTCAATTGCTTCGCGTATCTCTTCATCACTCTTTCCAACACCAGAGAAAATAATCTTATAGTTGGCAACACCTGCTA